>CAZEOR010000073.1:0-9733 GCA_964513695.1 uncultured Thiobacillus sp. | reverse complement strand
CCTCCTGGTTGTCCTTGTTGTAGGCCAGGGGCTGGCCCTTCATCAGGGTGAGCAGGGCGATCAGGTGGCCGTTCATGCGGCCGGTCTTGCCGCGCATCAATTCCGGCACGTCCGGGTTCTTCTTCTGGGGCATGATGGAAGAGCCGGTGCAGAAACGGTCCGGCAGGTCGATGAAGCCGAAACGCGGCGTCATCCAGATCACCAACTCTTCGGACATACGCGACAGATGGGTCATGATCAAGGCACCGGCGGCCAGGAATTCGATGGCGAAATCCCGATCCGACACGGCATCCAGGGAGTTTTCGCAGACGCCGTCGAAGCCCAGTTCACTGGCGACGAATTCCCGGTCGATGGGATAGCTGGTGCCGGCCAGGGCGGCCGCGCCCAGGGGCAGGCGGTTGACGCGCTTGCGGCAGTCGGTCAGGCGTTCCGCGTCCCGAGTCAGCATTTCCTGCCAGGCCATGAGGTGGTGTCCGAAGGTCACCGGCTGGGCCGCCTGGAGATGGGTGAAACCGGGCATGACAGTGTCCGCGTGGGCTTCGGCCTGGTTGAGCAGGGCGATGCGGGCGGCGCGGATCAGCTCTTGCAGGCGGTCGATGGCGTCGCGCAGCCACAGGCGCACGTCGGTGGCGACCTGGTCGTTGCGGGAGCGGCCGGTGTGCAGGCGCTTGCCGGCGTCGCCCACTTTCTTCGTGAGGGCCCGCTCGATGTTGAAGTGGATGTCCTCGTCGTCCAGGTTCCAGGTGAAGCGGCCGGCCTCGAAGTCGGCGAGGATTTCCCCCAGGCCCCGGCGGATGTCGGCCAGATCCTGGTCGGTCAGCACGCCCACCTTGTGCAGCATGGCGGCGTGGGCCAGGGAACCCTGGATGTCGAAGGGCGCCAGGCGCCAGTCAAAGGGAATGGAGGCGGTGTAGCGCTTCACCCGCTCGGAAACCGGTTCGGAAAAACGGCCGGACCAGGCGGCGGGGGTGGGGGTGTCGGCTTGACTCATGGGGGGATAGCTTGCGGGCCGGAAGTTTCGGTAAGGTGCGAATTATGACAAAGGAGACCCGAACTTCCCTGCCGGATTTCCGCAACCTGGGCATCCTGTTGCGCGTGGTTCTGGCCGCCCAGTTGATGGGCATGGCTGCCGCGCTGGTGGATGCACCCGGGTTGAGCGAAGCCATCGGCGTGTTTCTCGGTTATGCCGCCTACCTGGAGCCTCCGCTCCTCAGTAGTCTGCTCATCCTGTTTCTCATCGCGCCCAAGCTCGCAGCCTTGTCTTCCCGTCAGGCCTTGGCCGCCTGTCTGGGTATCGCCATGCTCTGCGCCACACTCTGGCATGGACTCTTCCTGAAACGTTATCCGGAGTTGTCTGAAGGCGGCCTGCTGCGGACACTCTTGCTGACCGCGGCGGCCACGGCCGTCATCCTGGCCCTGCTCGACTGGCGCGCGCGCCGCCTCTCCCCCGCCCTGGCGGAGGCCCGGCTTCAGGCTCTCCAGTCCCGCATCCGGCCCCATTTCCTGTTCAACACCCTCAACAGCGTGTTGTCCCTGATGCGCTCGGACCCCAGCCGAGCGGAAACCGCCCTGGAAAATCTGGCGGAGCTGTATCGGGCGTTGATGGCTGACAACCGCCAGCTTTCCAACCTGGGCAAGGAACTCGATCTGGCGCGGGCCTATCTGGATCTGGAAGCCCTGCGCCTGGGTGAGCGTCTGGGCGTGGACTGGCGCGTGGACAACGGCCCGCGCCAGGCCCTCATGCCAGCCCTGGTCTTGCAGCCCCTGCTGGAAAACGCCGTATGCCATGGCATAGAACCTCATGCCGAGGGGGGGCGCATCGGTGTGGATATTTTTACGAGGGATGGCCAGCTCAACGTGGTGGTGCGTAACCCCTCGCGAGCCGCTGTAACGGCAAGCCAGTCTCCCAGCCGGCGCGGCAACCGCATGGCCCTGTCCAACATCCGCGAGCGCCTGGCCCTGCATTTCGACGCCGAGGCTCGCCTCTCCGCCCATCAGGTCGGTGAGGAATTCGTGGTGCAGATGGTCATTCCGCTACAGGAACCGCCTCGTGGCCGCACCGCTTAGGATCATCCTGGCCGACGACGAGCCCCTGGCCCGGGCGCGCCTGGCCAGCCTGCTGGGGGACCTGGCCGGCGAGGTCGCCGCGGAAGTGGTGGCGGAAGCTTCCAGTGGCGAGGCCGCGCTATCCCGCGCGGCGGATACGCCAGCGGATGTGATCCTGCTCGATATCCAGATGCCGGGCATGAACGGCCTGGAAGCGGCGCGCCACATCGCCGGCCTGCCCAGGCCGCCCGCGGTCATTTTCGTCACCGCCTACGACGAACACGCCCTGCGCGCCTTCGAGCTGCGCGCGGTGGATTACCTGCTGAAACCCGTGCGCCTTGAACGTCTCAGGGAAGCCCTGGCCCGCGTCCGTCCCATGACGCAGGAAGTAGCCCAGGGCCTGGCGCCCCGGCGCAGCCATTTCTCGGTGCTGGAGCCGGGCCGGCTCTGGCGCGTGCCGGTGGCGGATGTCCTCTATCTACGCGCCGAATTGCGCTATGTGACGGCCCGGACGCGGGAACGGGAATACCTGTTGGATGAATCCCTCGTGAAACTGGAGGAAGAGTTCGCCGAGGAATTCCTGCGCATCCACCGCAATTGCCTGGTGGCGCGGCGCCATCTGGTCGGCTTTCAACGTCAGGCCGGCGAGGGCGAAGGCCACTGGCTGGCAGTATTGCGGGATTGGCCGGAACATCTACCGGTGTCCCGGCGTCAGGCGCATCTGGCGAAAGACTTCGTGGCGGGCGAGTTTTGAACTTGCATCAAGGTGACATGAAGTCCAGAGGGAAGCGGCGAACTTTTTCCAGGCCCTGGTTGATGGCCTGATCCAGGTAGTGACCGTAATAGTCCACCGTGGTAAGCCCGATGACCGGCTTGGACAGGAGTTTTCCGTCGCCATCGAAAACCATCACGGTCGGTACCATGCGCACCCCGTGATCTCCCGCGAATTTACGGTGGGCGATCTTCTTGCCGTGAAAGTCCTTCAGCTCCAGCATGCTGGAAGTTTCCACCTTGCGGATGACCAGCTTGGACTGGTAGTCCGCATTGCCGCTCATGGGAATCAGAAATTCATTGAGGACGGTTTCGCAATAGGAACAGTGAGCCCCGGAAAAGACCACCAACACGACACCGTTCTTTTCGCGGGCGGCCTGGGCATCTTTCTGGAAATCCCGCGCATAGGGCACGCCTTCTTCCGCCAGGGCCATGCCCGACCCCCATGCTACAATCGCCAGCAGCCACGCAACCGCTTGTTTCATCTTCATTTTCCTCGCATCCGTCGGGCCATTGTAGTGACTGGGCGCGACCGTTAGAAATAGTTCAAACATGCCTAAAAAAATAGTCATCGCAACACGGGAAAGCCAACTGGCGTTATGGCAGGCCGAGCACGTGAAAGCGCGCCTCATGGCGCTGCATCCCGGTCTGGAAGTTGAGCTCCTGGGCATGACCACCCAGGGCGACCAGATCCTGGACTCCCCCCTCTCCCGCATTGGTGGCAAAGGTTTGTTCGTCAAGGAGTTGGAAGTCGCCATGGCCGATGGTCGGGCTGATCTGGCGGTGCACTCCATCAAGGACGTGCCCATGGATTTGCCGGAAGGTTTCGAGCTGACGGCCATCTCCAAACGGGAAGATCCCCGTGACGCTTTTGTCTCCAACAAATACCCCAGTCTGGAAGCCCTGCCGTCCGGCGCACGGGTCGGCACCTCCAGCCTGCGCCGGCAGGCCCAGTTGCGCGCCCGCCTGCCCCACCTTGACGTGGACACACTGCGCGGCAATGTGAACACCCGGCTGCGCAAGCTGGACGAGGGCCAGTACGACGCCATCCTGCTGGCCGCCGCCGGCCTCAAGCGGCTGGGGTTCGATGCCCGCATCACCGCCATCCTGGAGCCAGAGGAGAGCCTGCCGGCCGTTGGCCAAGGCGCACTTGGCATCGAAATCCGCTCTGGCAATCCGGATCTTGCCGCCCTGCTGGCGCCCTTGAACGATCCCGCCACGGCCGCCTGCGTGCTTGCTGAGCGGGCCATGAGCCGCCGCTTGCAGGGGGGGTGCCAGGCACCCATCGGCGGCTACGCGGTGGTTCGTGACAATCGTCTGTTCCTGCGCGCTTTCGTGGCGGACCTGGAAGGCATCCGCTTCTACCGCGCCACCGCGGAAGGCCCCCTGAATGCTCCCGAGCATGTCGGTCTGGCCGCCGCCGAGGATCTCATCCACCAAGGCGCCGATCGTCTGTTGGCGGAACTCATCCACCGCACCCAATGACCCCGGATCGGCCCCTCGCGAATGTGGGGGTATTGGTCACCCGTCCGGCCTCCCAAGCTGCCGGTTTCATTGCCCGGCTGAAGGAATTGGGCGCGGAGCCGCTGCTGTTTCCCGCGCTCACCATCCTGCCTCCGCTCCATTCAGATGTGCTTGACGCAGTTCTGAGGCAACTGGCCGGCTACGACTTGGCCATTTTCATCAGTCCGACCGCGGCTGAATGGGGGCTGGCTGCAAGCGGCCCCTGGCCCGTGGGCACGCGGGTTGCCGCCGTTGGGCGTGGCACTGCCCAATCCCTTGCGGCCCGGGGCGTCCATTCCATCCTGGCTCCGGTCGAAGGCGCCGACAGCGAGCACCTGCTGGCCCTCCCGGAATTGGCGGAGGTAGGGGGCAAGCGGATTGTCATTTTTCGGGGCGAAGGCGGCCGGGAACTCCTCGCCGATGTCTTGCGGTCACGGGGCGCCCAAGTCGATTACGCCGAATGTTACCGGCGCGGCTGCCCGGCGGCCGACCCGGCGCCGGTAATGGCCGGGCTGGCCGCCGGTCGAATCAGGGCCATTACCGCATTCAGCAGGGAAACCCTGGACAACCTGATGGCGCTGCTGGGGGAGGCTTGCCAGCCGGCCCTGTTTGCCCAGCCCCTTTTCGTGCCCCATCCCCGCATCGCAGAGCACGGTGGCAAGTTGGGCTTTCGCACCATCCTTACCCGCGGGCCTGGCGAATCCGGCCTGATCGCCGGGCTTGTGGAATACTTCACTCATGCCTGAAACCCCATCCCGTTCATTCTGGTCCTCGCCCGCCATCGGCGTGATCGCCCTGGCCCTCGCCGTGCTCGCCTTCGTCGCGGGACTGGGCTTCGCCTGGAGCAGCTACGACCGCATGGGCCAGTTGGAAGTCCAGCTTGCCCGCCGCATCGGCGAATTCGATGCCGCCAGCCGGGAGGCCCGTATCGCCGCCAAGGCTGCCAACGACGCTCTGGCCGATCTCCAGAGCCGCCTGGTCGCTCTGGAGAACCGGGCCCAGGAAACCCAGGGTCAGCAACTGGCGCTGACCGCCATGTACCAGGATCTGGCACGCAGTCAGGACGAACGGGTCGTCGCTGACATCGAACAGGGACTGCTCCTGGCCCAACAGCAACTGCAACTGGCGGGCAATGTGCGTGCCGCCCTGATCGGTCTGGAGGCGGCGGAAACCCGGCTCGCCCATCTCAACAAACCCCAGCTTGCCTCGTTGCGCGCCGCCATCGCCAAGGATATCGAGCGTCTGAAGCTCTTGCCGGCAGCGGACGCTGAAGGACTCAACGCCCGTCTTGAAGCCTTGATCCAGAATGTGGACAGGCTCAAGCCGGAATCGGAAACCGAACCTTCACCACCGGTCGCTGCGCCATCCCGGTCCGGGCCGGCAGACACCATGGCACGTCTGTCCCGGGAGGCATGGGAGGAGTTCAAGAGCCTGGTGCGTATCCGTCGGCTGGATCATCCGGAGTTGCCGTTGCTTTCGCCCTCGCAAACGTATTTCCTCAAGCAGAATCTGAAATTGCGCCTGCTCTCCGCCCGCCTGGCTCTCATGCAGCGGGATGAAACCAGTTTCCGGGCGGACCTGGGGGCGGCACGAGATTGGACCGCTCGCTATTTCAATCGCCTGGATGCCGGCACCAAAGCTTTCGCCGCCAGTCTGGAAGAACTCTTGCGTGCACCCGTGGCGTTGAAGGACGCCCAGATTGCCGCCAGCCTCCAGGCGGTGCGTGCTTCCCGCAAAGGACAATAGGCCGTGCGCGCCGCCTTCTGGCTCCTGACCTTGTTCGCCATGGCGGTAGCTTTCACTCTCGTCGCACGCCTGGATCAGGGCTATGTCATCGTGGTGTATCCACCCTGGCGCCTGGAGTTGTCGTTCATGTTGGCCCTGCTGTTGCTGGCGGGCCTGCTGGTCTTGGCTTACGGGGCGTTGCGGCTGGCCGGCATTGCCCTCAACCTGTCGGGCGACCTGCGCGCCTGGCGCGAGAAGCACCGGCGCGACAGGGCCGATCAGGCGTTAATCGACGCTTTGCGCGCCCATCTGAATGGCGATCAGGAACAGGCGTGGCAATTGGCGGAGAAGGCCAGCGACAGCGTGTTGGCTCCGGACCTGGTGAAGCGGCTGAAGCGCCCGCCTCAGAGTGTTCAGCCAGGTGACAGGGTGACGCCTTAACCCCCCGTCTGGAAATCGAAGGAATCAGAGAAAAACGCGTCTTCCGGCAAACCACGCGCCGTAAAGTCCCGACGAGCGGCGCCGATCATGGGAGGCGCGCCGCAAGCGTAGACTTCGTAGCCGGACAGATCGGCGAAATCCGCCAGTACGGCTTCATGTACATAGCCTGTGCGGCCTGGCCAGGCTTCACCGGATCGTGGCTCGGACAGCACCGGGATGAAGCTGAAATTATCGTGGGTCCGCTGCCACTCCCCTGGTGTCGCCGGCTGATACAGGTCAGCCAGGGATTTGGCACCCCAGTACAGTATCAACTGGCGGTCGATCTCGTGGTGGAAGGCGTGGGCGAGGATGCTCTTGATGGGCGCGAAACCGGTGCCGCCGGCGACGAAGATGGCCGGCTTGTCGGCGCTGTTGCCCGAATCGCGCAGAAAGAAGCTGCCGTAGGGTCCGGAGATGCGCATGATGTCCTTCACCTTCATGGCGCCGAACACATGGTCGGTGAAATGGCCGCCTGGCACGTGGCGGATATGCAGTTCCAGCAGTGCATCCTCCTCCGGCGAATTGGCCAGGGAGAAACTGCGCCGCTTGCCGTCCTTGAGCAGGAAATCGATGTACTGGCCGGGCAGGAATTGCAGGCGCTCGTTGGACGGCAGCTTGAGCCAGATCGCCATCACGTCGTCGGCCAGTTTCTCCATGCGCTCGACCCGGCAGGGCAGGGTCTTGATGGGAACGTCCTTGGCCGCGCCCACTTCCTTCACTTCGATGGTCAGGTCGGTTTCAGCCTTGGCGCAGCAGAACAGGGCCAGGCCCTTCAGCTTGTCCTCGTGGGTAAGCGCCCCCTCCTGGAACACGCCGTAGTCCACGGAACCCGCCAGTACCTTGCCCTTGCAGGCGCCGCAGGCGCCGTTGCGGCAACCGTAAGGCAGCGAAAAGCCCGCGTTGAGGGCGGCGGAGAGCAGGGTTTCGTTGGGCTTGACGGTAAACTGGTGCCCGCTGGGTTGAATGGTGACCTGGTGCGACATCGATCAAATCCTTTCGAGAGAACATGCGAATTCTAATTGTGGGATGCGGTGACGTGGGCCTGCGTGTGGCGCGGCTGTTGTCCGGCCGCGTGAAGCTATTTGGCCTCAGCCACTCCCCGCAACGTTTCGCCGAATTGCGCGCTGCTGGCGTCACCCCCATCCCGGGTAATCTGGACGACCGGAAAAGCCTCGTCCGGGCGGCCGGCCTGGCCGACGCGATCCTGCATTTCGCCCCGCCGCCCGGCGAGGGTGAACGGGATCCGCGCACCCGCAACCTGATCGCGGCGCTGGGCCAGCCAGCCTCCTCACTGATCTACATCAGCACCAGCGGCGTCTATGGCGATTGCGCCGGCGCCGACGTGGCTGAAACCCGTCCGGCGCGCCCCAACAACGCCCGCGCCAAGCGCCGGGTCGACGCGGAGACCCGGCTGCGGGCCTGGGGTAGGCGCGGCAACCGGGCCGGCATTCTGCGCGCCCCCGGCATCTACGCCCAGGACCGCATGCCGGCGGAGCGGGTGCGCAAGGGCCTGCCCGCCATCGTCGCCGCGGACGACGTGCACACCAACCACATCCATGCCGAGGATCTGGCCCGCCTTGCCCTGGCCGCGCTATTCCGGGGCCGGCCCAACCGGGTCTACAACGCGGTGGACGACAGCGGCCTGAAGATGGGCGACTGGTTCGACGTGGTGGCCGACCACCTGGGCCTGCCCTGTCCACCGCGCCTGCCGCGCGAGGAAGTGATCGCGGCGGTGACCCCGGCCATGCGCACCTTCCTGACTGAATCCCGCCGCCTCTCCAACCTGCGCGCCAAGTCGGAACTGGGCTTCCGCTTCAGATACCCGACAGTGCGGGAAGGCCTGAAGCCGGAGCCAAGCTCTATTAGCCCAGGTTCTGCAACGCAAACTCCCAGTTGATCAACTTGTCCAGCACCGCGTTGACGTAATCGCCGCGCCGGTTCTGGTAGTCCAGGTAATAGGCGTGTTCCCAGACATCGATGGTCAACAAGGGTTTCATGCCGGCGGTCAGCGGCAATTCGGCGTTGCCGGTTTTCACCACCTTGAGTTTGTCGCCGTCCAGGACGAGCCAGGCCCAGCCGCTGCCGAACTGGCCCATGGCGGCGCCGGCCAGTTCCTTCTTGCACGCCTCCACACTGCCGAAGGCGGCTTCGATCTTTTGTTTCAGGGCGGCGGGAGGCTCGCCGCCGCCGTTGGGCCGCAGGCTCCTCCAGTAGAAGGTGTGGTTCCAGGTCTGGGCCGCGTTGTTGAACAGCCCCGCCTTGTCAGGGCGGCCGGCCACGGCGGCGATCACTTTCTCCAGCGACAGGTCGGCATACTCGGTACCCGCCACCAGCTTGTTCAGATTGTCCACATAGGTCTTGTGGTGCTTGCCGTAATGGAAGCCGAGCGTATTGGCCGAAATGACCGGTGAAAGCGCGCTGTCCGCATAAGGGAGGGGGGGCAGGGTGTGGGGAGCGGCCGCCTGTGCCACGCGGGAAAACCCACCCAGAGCCAGGGTTGCGGCCACGCCGGTGAAGGCGGCAAGGAAGTCGCGACGGTTGAAATTGGACGGGGTCGATGCGTTTTCATTGATGTCTGGCGTATTCATGTTGTCTCCTCGGGTATGTGTGGGGCGTCACCAGGAATGTGGCCTGGAAGGCCAGGCTGTCCGTGCCCGTTGAAATAGACAGTAGTATGGCTTCTACTCCTCAAGGCGCGTTCCCGGCAAGGTCCGCCCCATCGCATGGAAGCGTGATACCCCAGCTGCCGCTTGCGCTTTTGCTCCATGTGTCTCAACGTGGCGACGAATTGGCTGTGCCCCCGGCACGGGAAAAGCATCCGAGCCACGTCACGTGGGGATGCCGAGTCGTTCTTGGCGGTACCGGGTGAACGACTTGAAAGTGAAAATCGATTGGTACGGTCTAAGAACGGAGGTTTGTCATGACACCCCAGGCATTGGCGCAGGATGCAGGCACCTTGTTTTCACTGCCGGAAGCGGCGATGCGGGTGAACGAGCTGATCCAGGCGCCAGACCATACGGCACGAGAATTGGCTGAAGTGGTTGAGCTTGACGCGGGGCTGACCTCACGGGTGCTGCGCTTGGCCAACAGCCCCCTGTTCGGCCACGTACGCGGGATCGACAAGGTATCCCACGCCATCGTCATGATTGGTGAAAAAGCCTTGCGCGACCTGGTCACGGCCACTTCGGTCACCAACGTATTCAAAGGT
>CAZEOR010000072.1:0-9758 GCA_964513695.1 uncultured Thiobacillus sp. | reverse complement strand
ATGAAGGCCACGGCCAAGCCTCTTCTCAAGGCTCTCAGCATGCTGGGCACACCATACAAATTCGGCAGCAGCAATCCTGAAAAAGGAATTGATTGCAGCGGCTTCGTCAAGCACGTCTACAAGGAATCCGCTGATATCAGCCTGCCCCGAAGCGCGCGGGACATGAGCAAGGAAGGCGAGAAGATCACAAAATCCGATCTCAAGCCTGGCGATCTGGTGTTCTTCAATACGCGCAAGCAGCCGAATTCCCATGTCGGCATCTATAAGGGTGATGGCGAATTCGTCCATGCCAGCAGTAGCCATAGCAAGGAAGTAACCATCTCCCGGATGGACCAGAAATACTGGTCTACCCGCTTCAACGGCGCGCGCCGTGTTCTCCCCACCGAATAAGTTCGCTTTACTGCTCTATTGCCTTCCCGCGCTCTGCGCGGCCTCGTCTCCTGAAGATGAGTTGTTCTTCAAGAGCGTTTCCGACGTCAACGACGGCCAACTCCACTTCCTGATCCAGGCACCGGATAGGCCCATCCATCACCACAGCAATCACGTCTTCATCTCCGACGATAGTCTTGCCACCGGATGGGTCAGACTTGAGCAGTGCCACAAATACCTGGACCCTGTACCCAGTATGCAAATCGTGTACAGCAAGGATCGGATACGAAATCTCACTATCCAACTCAGCGAAAACATCGGCAAGGCCTGGGTCCATGAGCATACGGTCCAGATGGAGCAAGTCACCCGCGATGCCCAGATCTGCATTCATGCAGATTCTCGTGCTCTGCGTGCTGACGGCGATGGCAACTACAGCCTGGCAAATGGGCCTTACATGCGCCGTTTCCTTGATGGCTATTACCCCATGCGGGTTTCCATGGAGGTCACATTGGAGACCCGTAAACTCAATTTCACCGACATCACCCCCAGCCCCCAACCTGGCTTCCTGTTCCACGCCGATGGGATGAAGCTCGGTTACGAAGCCCTATTCGAGGGAAGGCTGCGCACTGTCGTCCGTTTCACCGAAAACCCCTGACTCGCTCTCCTGAGTAATTAGTTGTTGGTAACCATTCTCATTCGTGAGACACTATATCTCGCGAATGAATAGCTTACCTCTGGAGAAATCATGAAAGTCTGGAAGTCCCCTCTGATCGTCGCCTTGCTACTCTTGTCTGGGCAATCCGTGCAAGCGGACGATGTTGTGGTGTATTCCGCCCGCAATGAGCAACTCATCAAACCGCTGTTCGACGCATACACCAAGGAAACCGGCGTGCAGGTGAAATTCGTCACCGACAAGGAAGGGCCGCTAATGGCGCGCCTGAAGGCGGAGGGTAAAAATACGCCGGCCGACTTATTCATGACCGTGGATGCCGGTAACTTGTGGCAAGCCGCCCAGGAGCAACTGCTGAAACCGGTAAACTCCAAGTTGCTGGACGCGAACATTCCCAGCCATCTGCGCGACCCAGGCAATGAATGGTTCGGCCTTTCGGTGCGCGCCCGCACCCTGGTCTACAACAGCAACAGGGTGAAGGCCGGCGAACTCACTACCTACGAAGACCTGGCCAATCCGAAATGGAAAGGCCGCCTCTGCCTGCGCACCGCCAAGAAGGTCTATAACCAGTCCCTGGTGGGCATGATGATGACCGAGCACGGCGAGGAAAAAACCGAGCAGATCGTCAAGGGCTGGGTCGCAAATCTGGCCACCGATCCCTTCCCCGACGACACCAAGGCCATGGAGGCCGTGGCCGCCGGCCTGTGCGACGTCACCGTGGTCAACACCTATTACTTCGGCCGCCTGATGGAGAAGAAGCCCAACCTGCCCCTGGCCATCTTCTGGCCCAACCAGAACCTGAAGACCAAGGCCGCGGGCGTCCACGTCAACGTCTCTGGCGCCGGGGTCACACGCCATACCAGAAACGAGGCCGGCGCCGTGAAGCTGCTGGAATGGCTGTCCTCCGAGAAAGCGCAGAATCTCTACGCCGACGTCAACCTGGAATACCCGGCCAACCCCAAGGTGAAAGCCGACGCCACCGTCACCGCCTGGGGCAATTTCAAACCCAATCTGATCAACGTGGCCCAGGCTGGCGCGCTTCAGGCCAAGGCTGTGATGCTGATGGACCGGGTCGGCTACAAATGAACCGGGAAGCATCGGGGGCCGGCGCTGGTAAAATGCGGACCTCGATATCCTCTAGTCGTCTGACATCATGATCGCCACCGGGAAGGCGCCTTTCACAGGCGCCTTTTCCATGTCCTCAGCCCTGACGGGTCGCCTGGGCCCCTGGGCCACAGCCATCGGCCTGGCGCTGCTCACCCTGATCCCGGTGGGCGTGGTGGCCTCGGCCATGCTGCACCCGGACCAAGCCATCTGGGACCATCTCTGGAAATTCGTGCTGCCGGAACTGCTGGTCAATACCGTCTGGCTGGCCCTGGGCGTCAGTATGGGCGTCACCGTGATAGGCACCGGCATGGCCTGGCTGACGGCGGCCTGCGAATTTCCCGGTCGCCGTTTCTTTTCCTGGGCGCTGCTGTTGCCGCTCGCCCTGCCCGCCTACGTCACCGCGTTCGTCTGGATCGGCCTGCTGGATTTCACCGGCGTCCTGCCCACCTGGCTGCGGGAAACATGGGGAATCATGGGACTGCCGCCGATCCGTTCTCGCGGTGGCGTCATCCTGGTCATGGTGCTGGCCCTCTATCCCTACGTCTATCTCACCGCCCGCACCGCCTTCCAGGGCCAGGGCCGACGTCTGCTGGAAGCGGCCCAGACGCTGGGCATCAGCCGCCGGCGCGCCTTCTTCAAGGTGGCTCTGCCCATGGCCCGGCCCGGCATCGTCGCCGGCCTTACCCTGGCCCTGATGGAAACCCTGGCGGATTTCGGCACCGTGGCGGTGTTCAACTACAACACCTTCACCACCGCCATCTACAAAGCCTGGTTCTCCATGTTCTCCCTGCCGGCGGCCAGCCAGCTCGCCACCATCCTCATCTTCTTCGTGCTGGCCCTGGTGCTGATAGAGCAGTTCTCCCGCACCAGCCGCAGCTACGCCACATCCGCCCGTGGCGGCGGCGGCGCGCGGCGGCTGCGGCTGACCGGCGTCCACGCCGTGATCGCCACGGGTTGCGCCGGACTGGTCTTCCTGCTCGCCTTCGCCGTGCCCATGCTCCAACTGCTGGCCTGGACCCGCAACGTCATCGCCACCGACCTGGATGCGCGTTACCTGGATTTCGCCTGGCATTCCCTGCTATTGGCCGGTTTCGGCGCCGCGCTGGTGGTCAGTCTGGCCCTGGCCCTGGGCTATGCCCAGCGCCTGCGGCCGACGCCGCCGATGCAGTTCACCGCACGCCTGGCCACCATCGGCTACGCCCTGCCCGGCGCGGTGCTGGCGGTGGGCTTCTACATCCCCGTCGCGGGACTCGACAACCTGCTTATCGACGCCTGGCGCGAGGGGACAGGACAGGAGATCGGGCAGATTTTCGGCGGCACCCTCGCCGTCATGTTGCTGGCCTATTGCGCCCGCTTCCTGGCGGTGGGCTTCGGCCCGGTGGAAACCGGACTGGCCCGCATCACCCGCACCGTGGACGAGGCCGCCCAGGTGCTCGGCAGCACCGGCCTGAAACGCCTGGCGACGATCCACCTGCCGATGCTGCGCGGCCCCCTGCTGACCGCCGCCGCCCTGGCCTTCGTCGACATCATGAAAGAACTGCCCATCACCCTGATGACCCGCCCCTTCGGCTGGGACACCCTCGCCACCCGGGTGTTCGAGATGACCTCCGAGGGCGAATGGGAACGGGCCGCCATGCCCGCCGTCGCCATCTGCCTGGTGGGGCTCCTGCCCGTCATCTTTCTGGTAAAACACAGCGATGCTCGCACTTGACCACGTCGCCCAGTCCTACGGCGCGAAACCCGTACTGAACGACATCTCCTTCAAGCTCTCGCCAGGCCAGATCGGCTGCCTGTTGGGGCCCTCCGGCTGCGGCAAGACCACGGCCCTGCGCCTGGTCGCCGGCTTCGAAAAGCTGTCCGCCGGCGAAATCCGCATCGGCGGCGAACTGGTCAGCCGCCCCGGCTTCAACCTGGCGCCGGAACAGCGCCGGGTAGGCCTGGTGTTCCAGGATTACGCCCTGTTTCCCCATCTCAGCGTGGAACGCAACATCGCCTTCGGCCTCTCCGCCCTGGCCGCCGCCGACCGCGCCCAGCGGGTGGGCGAGATGTTGGAACTGGTGGGCCTCACCCATGAGGCCGAGGCCTTTCCCCACCAACTTTCCGGCGGCCAGCAGCAACGGGTCGCCCTGGCCCGTGCCCTGGCGCCACGGCCCCGGCTGCTGTTGCTGGACGAACCGTTCTCCAACCTGGACGTGGAACTGCGCGAGAAACTCTCCCTGGAGGTGCGCGACATCCTCAAACACGAAGCCATCACCGCGCTCCTGGTCACCCACGACCAGCACGAAGCCTTCGTCATGGCTGACGCCATCGGCGTCATGAACAAGGGCCTCATCCAGCAATGGGACACGCCGTACAACCTCTACCACCAGCCGGCCAACCGCTTCGTGGCGGACTTCATCGGCCAGGGCGTGCTGCTGCCCGGCGAGGTGCTCAACAGCCGCCAGGTGGAAATCGAACTGGGCGTGCTGGAAGGCCACATCCCCACCGACTGCGACGAGGAGGGCGGCTGCGCGAAATGCGAGAAGGGCTGCCAGGTGGAAGTGCTGATCCGTCCCGACGACATCATCCACGACGACGCCAGCCTGCTCATGGCGGAAGTGGAGCGCAAGGCCTTCCGCGGCGCCGAGTTCCTCTACACCCTCAAGCTGCCCGGCGGCAGCAGGGTACTGGCCCAGGTGGACTCCCACCACAACCACGCCATCGGCGAGAAAATCGGCATCCGCCTGGGTATCGACCACGTGGTGGCGTTCCGGAGATGACTCCCCTGATCGCCGGGCTGCTCCAGCCCGCTGCCTATCCCCACCAGGCCCCATCCCCACGCCTCATCGAGACCCACATCTCCTGGGTGATCCTGGCCGGGGAATACGCCTACAAGCTGAAGAAACCCCTGGATCTGGGCTTCCTGGATTTCTCCACCCTGGACAAGCGCCGCGCCTGCTGCGAAGCGGAAATCCGCCTCAACCGCCGCCTGGCACCGGACATCTACCTGGACGTGGTGCCAGTCACCGGGAGCCCGGACGCGCCCCGCATCGGAGGCGACGGCCCCACCCTGGAATGGGCGGTGAAAATGCGCGCCTTCCCCGCCGACGCCACCCTGGACCGGGAAGCGGAAGTCACCGCCGGGCAGATCGACGCCATCGCCGATGCGGTGGCAGCCTTCCATGCCGCTGTCGATATCGCGCCCGCGGACAGCGCCTTCGGGTTGCCGGACAAGGTCATGGCCCCCATCGCGGCCAATTTCGAGCATCTCCACGCCTTGCTCCCTCCCCCCTCGGAAGAGGGTCGGGGAGAGGGAGCAAGTTCAGCATTCGGGATGCCGGGTTCCCTCTCCCCCAGCCCCTCCCCTGGGAGGGGAGGGGGGCATGGTCTGCTCGACCGCCTGGAGGCCTGGTGCCATGCCGAGGGCCAACGACTCGCCGCGCACTTCGCCGCGCGCAAGGCCGGCGGCTACATCCGCGAGTGCCATGGCGACCTGCACCTGGGCAACATCGCCTGGATCCCCGGCTCGCCCCCCCCTTTGGAAGAGGGCGGGATGAAGAATCAAGGCCAGCCGCTCATCTTCGACGCCATCGAGTTCAACCCGGACCTGCGTTTCATCGACGTCATCAACGAGATCGCTTTCCTGACCATGGACCTGCGCCATCGGGGACGGCCCGATCTGGCCTGGCGTTGTCTGAACCGCTATCTGGAGCACACCGGCGACTACGCCGGGCTAGCCGCCCTGCCCTATTACCAGGTATATCGCGCCACGGTACGGGCCAAGGTCGCGGCGATCATGGCGGCACAGCATGCCGGCCGGTCCGCGAGCGATTTCTCCGAATGCCTGGGCTACCTGAAACTCGCCGACCGCCTCGCCCACGACCGCCACGCCGCCCTCATCCTGATGCATGGCGTCTCCGGCTCCGGCAAGACCTGGTACTCGCAACACCTGCTGGAGCGGCTGGGCGCCGTGCGTTTGCGTTCCGACGTGGAGCGCAAACGCCTGTTCGGCCTCGCCGCCCGCGACTCCAGCGCCGACGTGCCCGGCGGCATCTACACACGGGATGCCGGCGAACGCACCCTGGCCCGGCTGCTGGCGCAGGCCCGCGGCCTGCTGAACGCGGGTTTCATCGTCATCGTCGACGCCACGTTCATCCGGCGCGATTGGCGCACCCCCTTTGCACGGTTGGCAAACGAATTGACCAAGGAACGCCGGCTGCCCTGGTTCATCGCCGCCGTTTCCGCCGCGCCGGAACGCCTGCGCGCACGTGTCGCCCAGCGCATGGCCGCAGGCCAGGATGCCTCCGAGGCCGGGCCGGCGGTGCTGGAAGCCCAGCTCGCCGCCGTGGAACCCTTTACCGAAGCCGAACAAGACCATGTCCTGTCCTTGACCGAGGACATGGAACAATCCATTGAACAGATCCAGGCACATTTTGGCCGCCATGAACCCTGAACCCTGCACCCTGAATGTCCTCCCCGCCGGCCGCTGCGGCACCATCCTGAGCATCGATGCCCCGGCGGAACTGACCGCCCGCATGCGCGCTATGGGCCTGCAACCCGGACGCCGCATCAAGGTGATCCGCCGCTCGCCGTTCCAGGGACCGATCCAGGTGCGCGCGGGCCAGACCGACCTCATCATCCGCCGCGCCGAAGCCGCCACCATCCAGATGCAACCCTGTCCGGAAACGGAATGCGTGTAAGCACTCAGCGGGAAACGCGAAAAGGGAAACGGGAAACGCCACCCCCCTTCCATCGTCACGTTTCCCATTTTCCATTTCCCATTTCTCGTTTCCCGTAACAAACCATGAGCAAACGCATCGCCTTGGTGGGCATGCCCAACACCGGCAAATCCACCCTGTTCAACCGCCTCACCGGCGCCGGCGCCAAGGTCGGCAACTGGCCCGGCCTCACCGTCGAACTGCTGTCCGCCAAGCTACTCCTGGGCGACAGCATGGTGGAACTGGTGGACCTGCCCGGCCTGCACAACCTGCACGGATTCTCGGAAGACGAGCGGGTGGCCCGGCGCTTCGTGGAAACCCAGCCCCTCAACGGCATCCTGGTGGTGCTCAACACCACCCAGCTGGAACGCCAACTGGCCCTGGTGCTGCAAATGAAATCCCTGGGCCTGCCCATGCTCCTGGCCCTCAACATGGCCGACGAAGCCAGGCAGCGCGGCATCAAGGTGCGCACCGAGCAACTGGAAGCCCAACTCGGCATGCCGGTGCGCTTGATCAGCGCCAAGCACGGCCAGGGCGTGCCCGAGCTCAAACAGGCCCTCACCGACTGGTTGCGCCAACACCCCCAGACCACCCACGCCACCGCCGGCGCCCTGACCGAGGACGACGTCATCGAGGACACCCTCAAAGACCTCCTGTCCGACAGCCTGCACATCCCCATCTGCCTCACCCCCACACGCACCGACCGGGTCGACCAGTTGCTGTTGCACCCCTGGCTGGGCATCCCCCTGTTCCTGTTGATCATGCTGATCGTGTTCCAGGCGGTCTACAGCATCGGCGCGCCGCTCCAGGACGGCCTGGCCTGGCTGCTGGACGAGGTCAAGACCCTCTGGCTGACGCCCCTGGTCGCCGGCCTGCCGGCCTGGGCCGCCAGTTTCCTGCTGGAAGGCCTCTATGACGGCGTCGGCACCGTCATGTCCTTCCTGCCCATCATCATCGTCTTCTTCCTCGCCATGGCCGTGGTGGAAGACAGCGGCTACCTGGCCCGCGCCGCCTTCCTCATGGATGCCCTCATGGCCAAATTGGGCCTGGACGGCCGCGCCTTCGTCATGCAGTTGATGGGCTTCGGCTGCAACGTGCCCGCCATGATGGGCACCCGCGTCATGCGCAGCCGCGCCCAGCGCATCGTCGCCATGCTGATGATCCCGTTCTCCCTGTGTTCGGCCAGGCTCCAGGTGTTCCTGTTCTTCACCAGCGCCGTGTTCAGCCCCCGCGCCGCGCCCTGGGTGCTGTTCAGCCTGTATGTGATGAGCTTCGCCCTGGCCTTCCTCACCGCCTGGGTCTGGCGCGGCAAGGCGCGCTCCGGCGCCGACCCCCTGCTCATGGAACTGCCGCCCTACCGGCTACCCACCCTGGCCACCCTGACCCGGCAATCGTTCCGGGAATCCGGCCATTTCCTGCGCCAGGCCGGTGGCTTCATCATCCTGGGCGTGGCCCTGGTCTGGTTCCTTACCCACTTCCCCCTGAGCGCCGTCCCCGCCAGCCCGGAAACCCTGGCGGGCCGGATGGCCGGCTGGGTCGAGCCCATCTTCACCCCACTGGGAATCGACCAACTGCTCTCCATCGCCCTGCTGTTCGGCTTCGTCGCCAAGGAAGTGGTGATCGGTGCCCTCGCCGTCATCTACGGCGCCGGCGGCGACGACCTCTCCGGCCTGCTCGCCCAGCGCCTGGACTGGATGCAGGCCTACAGCTTCATGCTCTTCACCCTGGTCTACACCCCCTGCCTCTCCGCCCTGGCCACCCTGCGCCAGGAAGCCGGCGGCAGCCGCTACATGTTCGTATCCCTGGGCTGGTCGCTGGGCATGGCCTGGGTGTTGAGCTTCGCGTTTTATCAGGGGGCGAAGGCATTGTTCGAGTGATCGGGGCCGGAACCAAGTATCAGCCGACGCCTAAGGAGATTGTCGCCTTCGGTTGAAAGCAGGAATTCGTTGAGCTGTGGCGCGCCCAAAATACCGCGCTATGATTCACAATAAAGCCAAGTTGGCCCGGCAAGGAAAAAATCCAAGAACAAAGGCGGGGATCAGCGGTGCGCCAGCTTATTAGACACTCCGACGCAGAAAGAACAAGAGGTTAGCACATGACTCCAGCTTATCAGACATGTCCAATAAGACATTTACGCCGACAAATGTCGGCGACTACACGTTAGGCTTCACATCGGGTACTTGACTCAGACCAACCTAGTGGTTAGGATTCCTAACCATGAACTTCGACCAGATCTCTGAACCTCTTGATCTCCGACTGGCGGATGGCTTGACGCGCTTGGCGGCTGTCGCGCGCCAACTTGACTGGCAGGCTGCTGCCTCGGCGGGGTTATCGCCGACCCAAGCCGACATCCTCCGCTTTGTCGACAATCGCCCCGAAGGGGCAAGGCTCACCGCTACCGCTGCGCATGCCGGCGTACGCAAGGCGACGGCCAGCGATACGGTGGCTGCCCTAGAGAACAAGGAATTGCTTCGCAAGTACGCGGATGCATCAGACGCGCGGGCAATCACTCTGAAGGCTACGTCCACAGGTCACAAGATTGCCCAGTCGTGGCCCAGAAGTTTTGCACCAGTCGTGGCCGGTCTCACACAAGCAGAGCAGGAAATGCTTCTCGGATTGGTGGTCAAGATGATCCGGCAATTGCAGCAGCGCCAATTGATCGCGCCGCAGCGCACCTGCGTGAGCTGCCGGCATTTCCGCGAGAACGTCGCCCCCGCTACGGATACACCGCATTTCTGCGCGTTCGTCGGCGCGCCGATGGGCGATCGGCACCTTCGGGTCGACTGCGCGGAACACGAACCCGCCACCTGACGGCGGTTAAACCGCCCCGTTCATTGTGAACGGGGTTTCTTTTGGTCTTTATAGTTAGGAGTCCTTACATGAAAGCATCTGCCATCTTCTACCACGCCGGTTGC
>CAZEOR010000071.1:0-9817 GCA_964513695.1 uncultured Thiobacillus sp. | reverse complement strand
CACCGAGATGGATGCAGACGCGATAGGGATTTTGAAGGTCGTGCAGATGGCTCGCCAGACGGGTGATTCCATCGCCGGCTTCCAAGAATATCGGAGCGGCTTGAGCGGACCGTGAAAGACCTCAACCGGGTATTGAAGGAACGAGGTATCGCGGCGCGGGATATCGCCCTGAAACAGGAAAAGCCGTCCAACCCACAGAACTGGGTTTCGCTGCGAGCCGGCGGGAACGCGGCAGGCAGCGGAAGTGGCTGATCGACCTTGTAAATCCGAGTCTGGCCGATCTGTCCAGGGTACGACCAGAAAATCAGGGCTTCAGGTAGACGAAGCCCTCTCTCGCTTGGAGCTTGCCGATTTCGGCAACGCCGGAAGGTACTACCTGGGCTTCCATGATCACCGCGCTGTCGTCCAGGTTGCGCCCCTTGAGCGTGTTGCGGCAAACACGAAATTCCACGCCCTTTTCCTTGAGTCCTGCTACCTGGGGTGCGAAGGCGCCCTTGTCGTCCTTGGCGTCGTTGAGCAAGAAGTCGATGCCTTTGCCATGGGTAACCACCACGATCTTGGCATCCGGGCTGGCGCTGACATGGTTCTCCACGTTGCGCATGGCGATGCGGGCGATACTGGAATCGTTGATGTGGTAAACCACCTTTTCCTGGACAGCGACGCTTTCAGCGGCGGATTTTGCGGCCTTGGCCGCAGGGGCGGCCTGGGCGATGGGCAGGATCAGGGCGGCGCTCAACAGGGCAGCCAGCAGGGGGATGGGCTTCATCATGTTCTCCGGATTGGTGACGGCGTTTGTGGGAAATGCCACATCGATAGGACGCATCTGGATGGCGATATATTCCAATCCCGGACATGGAATATTTTAACTACCCGCCCCGTCCTAACCACCAGAGGTTCTGGCACAGGTTTTTCGAATGCGACATCTGTTTTCCCTGTTGAACTTTCCAGCGCGGCGCCGGTTGGAGACCCTGCGTCCCCGCCTGTATCGTCTGGCTTATGCCTGGTGCCACGATACCGCCCTCGCCGACGATCTGGTCCAGGACTGCTTGGCCAAAGCCTTGGTTCGGCGCGATCAATTGCGCGACGAACAGGCCTTGGAAAGCTGGTTGTTTTCCATTCTGAACAACTGCTGGCGGGATCATCTTCGTGCCCGGCGCGACTTTGTCGATGTAGCGGAACTGGAGGAAATCATCATTTCCGATGCGGCCGGTCCCGAACAGCATTACGCCAGTCGCCAGACCATTCAGAGGGTGCGTCATGCCATCGCCAGCCTGCCCCTGGGGCAGCGCCAGGTCATTACTCTGGTGGATATCGAAGAATGCGCCTATGCCGACGTGGCCCGTATCCTGGACGTGCCGGTGGGCACGGTGATGAGCCGGCTATCCCGTGCGCGGCAGGCGCTCAAGCAATTTCTCATGGCGGAGCAGGCTGCCGGCGATGGAGAAATCCGGAACCACACGACAATCAGGAGGGTGAAATGAAAGAAATGCTGACGCCGGACTTGCTCAATGCCTTCGTGGATGGCGAGTTGGCGGCCGATGAACGGGAACATGTCATGGCCCTGCTGCAATCCGACCCGGAGTTCAAGATGCGGGCCTGCGAGCTACGCACCCTCAGGGAAATGGTGAAAGGCGCCTATGCCGAGGTGCCCGCCACGCCTGTGGATGCTAACGTCGGGAAGGTGCATTCCTCCGGGCTTAAACAGGCGATTGCAGCCGGACTGTTGCTCGCGCTGGGCTTGGGCGGGGGCTGGATGGCCCGCGATCAGATCGGCACGGAAGCTGACCATGACCGGCTTTCCGGCCTGCCTGGCGGTTACCGGGCCATCGCCCTGGCCGAACAGGTCGACCCGGGCAAAATCATTCTGCATCTGGATTCCGGTGACCCCGGACGTTTGGCCAGCGTGTTGGACCTGGCCGAGAAACTTCTCAAGCAGCATGGTCCGTCGGCCCGCATCGAGATCGTCGCCAATAGCAGTGGACTCGATCTGTTGCGCACCGATGTCACTCCCCTGGCCCCTCGCATCGCCGACATGGCCCGGCATCATGCCAATCTGAGCTTCGTCGCCTGCGGGCAGACTGTCGCCCGGCTGAAGCGGGAGGGAGTTCGGGTGGATCTCCTGCCCGATGCCCATACCGCCACCTCCGCCATCAATGAAATCATGACCCGCATGGGACAGGGCTGGGTGTACGTGAAAGTCTGAAAGCAAGGTGTGATTTTCCCGCCTGCGGGCCGATACTTCGGGCATTGATGCGGAATCGGAGGATGGCATGCTGGAAATCGGTCTCTACGGTCTCGGCCGCATGGGCGGCAACATGGCGCGGCGGCTCGCGCGGGGCGGGGTCAAGGTTCACGCCTTGAACCGCAGTTTCGAAGTGGCGGTGAAACTGGCCGGCGAGGAGGCCAACGTGGTGGCCTATCGCGTGGCCCGGGACATGGTGGCGGGCCTGGCCGCTCCCCGCGTCGTCTGGCTCATGCTGCCGGCGGGGGAGGCCACCGACTCCGCCATCAAGGAGCTCTCCGGCCTGCTTGCCCCCGGCGACCTGCTGGTGGATGGCGCCAACGGCTTCTACCAGGACGCCATGCGCCGGGCCGGCGAACTGGAGGACGCCGGCATCCGCTTCGCCGACGTGGGCGTTTCCGGCGGCATCTGGGGCCTGGCCAACGGCTATTGCCTGATGGCTGGCAGTGCCGACCTCGACATCGCCCGCCTCGTCCCCTTCCTTAAGGTGCTCGCCCCCACGCCGGACACCGGCTGGCTGCACGCCGGCCCGGTGGGTTCCGGCCACTTCACCAAGATGGTCCACAACGGCATCGAGTACGGCATGATGCAGGCCCTGGCGGAGGGCTTTTCCCTCCTCTCCGCCAAGAAGGAATTCGACCTGGATCTGGCCGCCATCGCCGAACTCTGGCGCCACAGTTCCGTCGTGCGTTCCTGGCTGTTGGACCTCACCGCCGACTTCCTGAAGAACGACCATAGCCTGGAGGGCATAGCCCCCCATGTCGCCGATTCCGGCGAGGGCCGCTGGACCGCCCTGGAATCCATCAACCTGGGCGTGCCCACGCCGGTGATGACCCTGGCTCTGATGAGCCGCTTCGCCAGCCAGGGCAAGGGTGACTTCGCCAACCAGATGCTGGCCATGATGCGCAAGGGGTTCGGCGGCCACGCGTTGAAGGAGGGGGCAATTCCCGCTCCCCCCTTTGAAAAAGGGGGGCCGGGGCGGATTTAACCCGCACCGCTTGCAGGAAACGTCGAGAAATCCCCCTGTCCCCCTTTTTCAAAGAGGGGAACCCTCCAATAGCCCTGTCCGGAGGCATTCATCATGTTCGACCAGGAAACCCCGCTGCCGCCGTGCAGCTTCGTCATTTTCGGCGCCACCGGCAACCTCTCCACCCTCAAGCTGCTGCCCGCGCTGTATCGGCTGGAAGAGGCGGGCCGGCTGCCCGAGGGCCTCAGTCTCATCGCCCAGGGGCGAAAGGAGTTCGACGAGGCCGGGTGGCGCGCCCACGTGGTCGAGTTGCTGGAGAAGAAACTCCAACCCGTGCCGGCCATCCTCGCCCGCTTCATCGCCCGCTTCGACTACCTGCGCGGCGAGTTGAACGAGGGGGATACCTACACGCGCCTGAAAGAGATCCTGGCCAAGCCCAAGATGGGCGTCTGCTCCAACGTGGTGTTCTACCTGGCCATCAAGCCAGGCGATTTCGGCGCGGTCATCAAGAACCTGGATGCCTGCGGCCTGAACCGGCCCCGTGGCCTGCACCGCATCGTGGTGGAAAAGCCTTTCGGCACCGACATCGAATCCGCCCGTGTGCTCAACCAGCTCCTGCATCGCTATTTCGAAGAGGAGCAGGTGTTCCGCATCGACCACTACATGGGCAAGGAGACGGTGCAGAACCTGCTGGTGTTCCGCTTTGCCAATACGCTCATCGAGAATTTATGGAACCGCCATTACATCGACCACGTGCAGATCACCGTGGCCGAAGAGGTGGGTATCGGCAACCGGGCCGATTACTACGACCGGGCCGGCGCCATGCGCGACATGCTGCAGAACCACCTGATGCAGCTCATGACCCTGGTGGCCATGGAGCCGCCGCCGGCCCTGGAGGCGGACGCCCTGCGCGACGAGAAGGTGAAGGTGTTGCGTTCCATCCGCCCCATCTCCCGCCGCTCGGTGCATGCCCATGCCTTCCGCGCCCAATACAAGGCTGGACGCATCGGAGCCGAGATGGTGCCGGGTTATCAGGACGAGATGGGTGTGGAGCCGGATTCCGTCACGGAAACCTATGTCGCCGCCAAGTTCTACATCGACAACTGGCGTTGGCGCGGTGTGCCCTTTTACCTGCGCACCGGCAAGCGCCTGAAGCAGAACCTGTCCATGATCGCCATCCGTTTCCGCCACCCACCCCAGCAACTGTTCCTGGAAACACCCCTGGAACAACTGGAGCCTAACTGGATCGTGCTATCCATCCAGCCGGAGGAATCCATGCACATGGAACTCCACGCCAAACAGCCGGGCCTCGGCATGGACACGCGCGTACTCAAGCTCAATGCCAGCTACCGCAACCCGAACGAGAATCCGCTGGACGCCTACGAAACCCTGCTGTTGGATGTGATTGAAGGCGACCGTACCCTGTTCATCCGCTTCGATGAGGTGGAATGGGCTTGGCGCGTGGTGGACCCCATCCTCAAACATTGGGCCCAGGAACGGGACTTTATCCATACCTACGCCAGTGGCGGCTGGGGGCCCCTAGAAGCCAACCGGCTGTTTGACGGGGAAGATACGGAATGGCGCAACGGGGTGTGAAGGGGAATTTCGGAAGGGCTCGCCGCGCGGGTGTTTGAGTCGTGTTTCACGTATCACGGTAGCCGGCAGTGGCCGGAAATTCGCCCGTTGGGCATCATCAGGTCCATGGCGGAAACCGACGCCTAACTTGTTCATCTTCTGTCACACTGCGTTGGCCGAATATCTGGTGTGTATTTGTTCAGGCATCGGCAACTGATTGTCCCCTTCCGGCGCCGAGTTTCCACTCTTTACCAGCGCCCCCGACATCCCGTCGCATGTCATAAGGAATTCCCATGAAATCACTGATACCCCTGCTGTTGCTCGCCGCCGTTCCTGCTTTTGCCGCAGAGTCTTCCAGCACTCCCGCCCCCGCCGCCCCGGCTTCCAGCGAAGCCTGGGCCAAGCAGATGCTGGACCCGACCAAGAATGCCGCCGCGTTCAAGGATCCGCAGGCATTCATGGCCTGGGCCAACGCCATGGCCAATCCTTCCACCAGCGCCGCCATGGGGCAGATGGGCATGGACCCGGCCACCTACGTCCGCCTGATGAGCGGGATGATGAACCCGGCGTCCATGCAGAACTATATGCAGTTCAGCGACCCCTCCATCGCCATGAAGTGGATGGGCGCGGGCATGGATCCCAGGATGTACGGCCAGATGGCCGGCATGGCCGCCAACCCGGCGATGTACGGCAACTGGATGCAGGCGCCGGTAAGCCCGCAGATGTGGTCGCCCGCCATGCAGATGCTGAATCCCGGCATGTACGGTAACTGGATGCAGGCGCCCATGAGCCCCGGTGCGGTGAACGCGATGATGGCGCCGATGAATCCCAATATGTACATGAACTGGATGGGTGCCGGTGCCGACCCTCGCACCTATGGTACTTGGGGCCAGATGATGAACATGCAGAGCATGGCCCCTGCAATCGATCCGGCCATGTTGATGAAACTGCTACAAGCGATGCCAGCCATGCCCGCGATGCCCGCGATGCCAGCAGCGCCGGCACCCGCAAAATAATCTGATTCGCTCGCGAACCCCGGACGCCTTCGGTGCCTGGGGTATCGTGGAGGTGTGGGCACCTTCCCGCCAGGCTTCCCTACCCGAGGACGCGCGGTTTCATGAGCAACGGCTCAGGTTTTGTACCGCAAACCTTGGCTGCGGGATGTCGATAGCCTCAAACCCGGTTCGTGAACCGGTAATTGCTCGGCAACCCCAACGTATCTGCCCAGATGTTCCTGGCCCAGCCGCGCATGAGGGCGAATTCCCGTTCGCTTTCGTGATCGGACACGCCGCCGCCCTTCTGGACTTCCATGCCCTTGTCGGCCGGGTTGTAGCGGAACACGGTGGCGACGTGGAAGGCGGTCTTGTCCGTACTGGCGGAGTAGCAGGTGCTGGTGACCACCGGCGCGGGGTCGGGCTGGCGGCCGTTGAAGATTTCGATCAGGGCGGAGGCGCACAGCTTGCCGCTGTTGTTGGCCAGTGCGCCGGCCTTGGACAGATTGGAGAGGATGGAGTCGCCCAGGATGTGGATGTTCGGCGCTTCCGTGGATTCCATCGTGACATAGTCCACCGGGCACCAGGTGCCGTTGTCGCCGGTTCTCGCGCCCACCAGGGCGGTGATGGCGGCGGCGCGCATGGGCGGGATCAGGTTGATGACGTCGGCCTTCACGTCCTCGAATTCGGTGGACAGCTTCATGGCCTTGGCATCCAGGGCGCTTGCCAGATTGCCGGGCCGATATTCAATCATGCTGTTGTCGGTGCCGAAGCCGTAGTGTTTGTTCCAGGCGTTGGTGAACAGGGCCTTCTTGGAGATGATGTCCTGGTTGCCATCCAGGATAATAACTTTTGATTTTGGCTTGGCTTTCTTGAAGTAGTTGGCGATGAGACTGGCCCGTTCATAGGGCGCTGGCGGACAGCGGAAAGGCGCCATGGGAATGGAGATGGCGAACGTGCCGCCATCCTTCATGGCCTCCAACTGTTTGCGCAGGACGCTGGTCTCGGGGCCGGCTTTCCAGGCGTGCTTGACGGTTTTTTGCGCCTCCGCGTCATAGCCCTTCACCAAGTCAAATTGCAGTTCCACACCGGCAGAGAGCACCAGGCGGTCGTAGCGGAAGGTGTTGCCACCGGCGGTGGTGACGGTGTGCTTGCCGGCGTCGATGGCTGTGACACTTTCCTGTACGAATCGGTCCACACTTTCCCGGATGTGGCGGTAGGGGAAGGTGATGTCTCCGATGCGGTTGAGGCCGCCAATGACCGTGTTGGACATGGGGCAGGAGACGAACTGGGCGTTTGGCTCGATGAGGGTGACCTCGATCCGGGGTTCCCACAGTTTCAGATAGCGGGCGCAGGTGGCGCCACCGAAACCGGCGCCGACTATAACCACGCGCGGTCGGATCTTGGCGCTGGACTGTGCGGCAACGGCGGAACGGAGTCCCAGGCCCAGGGCGGCGGAGGCAATCAGGAATTGTCGACGGCGCATGGTTGTTTCTCCTAGTGCAGACAGTTTGAAATAACCACTCCCGCGCAAAACGGCGGAATCGGGCTGCTTCTTCGGCATACGAATCCGGCGTCTTTCTTGCGGGAAAAAAATGAAACCCTAATCCGCCTCGCCCTCGAACCCCGCCTGGGCCAGTTCGGCCGCGCGCAGCACGGCGCGGGCCTTGTTGCGGGTTTCCTGCCATTCGTTTTCCGGGACGGAGTCGGCGACGATGCCTGCACCGGCCTGGACGTAGAGGGTCTTGTCCTTGATGACGGCGGTGCGGATGGCGATGGCCACGTCCATGTCGCCGTTGAAGCCCACGTAGCCCACGGCGCCGGCGTAGACGCCGCGCTTGCTCGGCTCCAGCTCGTCGATGATCTCCATGGCCCGGATCTTGGGGGCGCCGGAGACGGTGCCGGCGGGGAAGGTGGCGCGCAGCACGTCCATGGCGTTGAGGCCGGGCTTAAGCCGGCCCTCCACGTTGGAGACGATGTGCATGACGTGGGAGTAGCGCTCGACGGTCATGTTCTCTGTGACCTTGACGCTGCCCACCCGGGACACCCGGCCGGCGTCGTTGCGGCCCAGGTCCATGAGCTGGACGTGCTCGGCCCGTTCCTTCGGATCGGCCAGGAGTTCGGCTTCCAGGCGCAGATCCTCTTCCCGGAAGGCGCCGCGGGGACGGGTGCCGGCGATGGGGCGCACCGTGACGGTATCGCCCTCCAGGCGAACCAGGATCTCCGGCGAGGAGCCCACGATGTGGAAGCCGCCCATGTCGTAATAGAACATGTAGGGCGAGGGGTTCAGGCCGCGCAGGGCCCGGTAAAGGGACAGGGGATGGGAGGCGAAGGGCCGGCTCATGCGCTGGGACAGGACCACCTGCATGATGTCGCCGTCCAGGATGTACTGCTTGGCCCGGCTGACGGCCGCTTTGAAGGCATCCTCGCCAAATTCGGATTCAGCCTCCTGGATATCGCCATTGCCATCCCGGGGCGGGATGGCGGGGCGCTTGAGCTGCTTGGCCAGTTCATTCAGGCGGCGATGGGCCTTGAGGTAGGACTGGTCCTCCAGGGGGTCGGCGTAGACGATGAGGGTGAGCTTTCCGGACAGGCTGTCCACCACCGCCAGCTCGTCGGTGAGCATGAGCAGGATGTCCGGCGTGTTGATGGCATCCGGTTTGTGGACCCGGGCCAGCTTCTTCTCGATGTAGCGCACCGTGTCGTAGCCGAAGTAGCCGCCCAGGCCGCCGGGGAAGCGGGGCATGCCGGGCACCGGCGCGGCCTTGAAGCGGCCCAGGTAGCTTTCCACGAAGGCCAGGGGGTCTTCGCAGTTGCACTGTTCCACCGGCAGGCCGTTGGTCTCGATGCTGGCGAAATGGCCATGCACCCGCAGCACCGTCTTGGCCGGCAGGCCGATGAAGGAATAGCGGCCGAAGCGCTCGCCGCCCACCACGGATTCCAGCAGGTAGGAATAGGGTCCGTTGGCCAGCTTGAGGTAGACGGACAGGGGCGTGTCCAGATCGGCCGGCAGTTGCCGGATCACCGGGATACGGTTGAAGCCCTGGCGGGCGAGGCTGTTGAATTTGTCTTCGTTGAACATGGATCAGCACCTTGAAAGCGGGAAACGGGAAAAGGGAAATGGGAAACGCGTCAAGCGGCACCATCGTTTCCCGGCGTTTCCCGCCAAGGTGGGGTGGCAGAGGAGAAACAGGCAAGGGGCGAGGCCACGCGCGCTCTGGCGTTTCCCGTTTCCCGTTTCCCGTTTCCCCAAGATCATTTCCTGACGATCAGCTTGGCGGCATCGGCCAGGGTGGGCACCACCGCGTCCAGGTCCAACTCGGACACCGGGCGGCCCCGGTTGTAGCCGTAGGGCACGCAGAATACCGCGCAACCGGCGGCGCGGGCGGCCTGGGTGTCGTTGAGGGAGTCGCCGATCAACAGCAATTCATGGGGCTCGATGCCGAACACCTGGCAGGCATGCAGCAGGGGCAGCGGGTTTGGTTTCTTCTTCGGCAGGGTGTCGCCGGACAGGATCAGTTCGAAGAAATCGAACAGGCCGGTGTCCTTGAGCAGGGGATGGGTGAAGCGGGCAGCCTTGTTGGTGATGCAGGCGAGCCGGTAGTCGTCCGCCTTCATGGCCTGAAGGCCGTCCACCACGCCGGGGAAGGGTCGGCTCTTGCGCGAAACGTGGGCGCCGTAGTGCTTCTCGTAGCTGGCGATGGCGAGCTGGAACAGGGCCGGCTCGGGCTCGGCCTGCATGTCCCGGGTCAGGCAGCGCTTGACAAGGCGGGAGACGCCGTTGCCGATGTAGGTCTTGATCTCGGCCAGATCCACATGGGGCAGGCCCAGTTCGCGCAACATGGCCTCGGCCGCGTCGGCCAGGTCGCCGGCGGTATCCAGCAAGGTGCCGTCCAGGTCGATGACCACGGCTTTGACGGGGAGGGGAAGTTGGATAGGCATGGCGTGTTGGCGGTTGACTGGGGAAATGAGAAACGGGAAAAGGGAAACGCCGAAACGACCGCGCTCAGGCGTTTCCCGTTTCCCGTTTCCCGTTTCCTG
>CAZEOR010000070.1:0-9852 GCA_964513695.1 uncultured Thiobacillus sp. | reverse complement strand
AATCCGGCGAGTTCCTTGAGTTTGGCTGCGAGTATCGTGTTGTTGCCCATCACTCCCCCTGTTTTTCAGGATCAACCAATACCGGGTTCTCCGCCGCGAAACGTGATAAGCACCCCTTGGCGGATCAATTCAGGGCACTGGCCAGCTTACGCCGATAAACCGATACCAGCTCACCCTGGCCGCCCAGCATGTTGAATACGGCCAATATGGTCTTGCGCGGGGTGTCGTCGTTCCAGGCGCGGTTGAGACGGACCATTTCCAGCAATTCGTCCAAGCCTTCCTGATGACGGCCGGCGGCCACCAGCAGGTTGGCCAGTTGCATGCGGGTTTCCATGTCGTCCGGGGCGGCGGCGATCTTTTTCCGCAGGCCGGTTTCGTCGCCGACCTGCTGGCCACCCAGGGCGAAACTCAACTTGGCAATGATCTGCCTGGCGTTTTCATCCATGCGGGTATTGGGCGAGAGGCTGTCCAGCAGACGCTTGGCTTCTTCCAGCTGATTCATGGAGAGCAGGATATCGGCGGCATCCAGACGAACCTGTTCGTTGGCCATATCCAATTTTGAGGCTTCCGCCAGTAGTTGCAGGGCTCGTTCCGAGTCGCCCTCGGCGCGGGCCAAGCCTGCCGCAACCCGGAGTTCCTCGGCGGGGGAGGGGATGATGCGCGCAAGAAACTCCCGCACGGCGGATTCCGGGATCGCGCCGGAAAATTCCTCCAGCAGCTCGCCGTTGTAGACCGCCTTGACGCTTGGAATGCCGCGTACACCAAACTGGGCGGCCAGATCCTGGTTGTGGTCGGCATTGATCTTGGCCAGAATGAATTTGCCCTGGTATTCCTCGGCGAGTTTTTCCAGGATGGGCTTGAGTATCTTGCAGGGACCGCACCATTCAGCCCAAAAATCCATGACAACCGGGGTACGTTTGGAACCTTCCAGGACAATTTGCTGGAAATTGCCGGCATCGACATCAAAAGCGAAGCTGCTGCCCATGTTGCTGTTCCTTCTCAGCCCCGGCCGATGCGCTTGGCAAGCTTGGCCGCCTTGCCGGTATAGCCAGCCGGCGTCAGCGTCAGCAATTCCTTCTTCGCCGCTGCCGGGATATCCAGGCCTTCGATGAACTTGGCCATGCGCGTTGCGGTGATGCGCTTGCCGCGCGTCAGCTTCTTCAGTTGCTCATAGGGCTTCTCCAGACCATAGCGGCGCATCACGGTCTGGATGGGTTCAGCCAGAACCTCCCAGTTTTGGTCCAGATCCTCGGCCAGGCGCGCGGGGTTGGCCTCCAGCTTGTTGAGCCCGCGCAGCAGGCTTTCATAGCCCAGGAGCGCGAAGCCAAGAGCGGTACCCATATTACGCAGTACCGTGGAGTCGGTAAGGTCGCGCTGCATGCGCGAGACCGGCAACTTCTCCGATAAGTGGCGCAGCAAGGCGTTGGCCAGACCCAGGTTGCCTTCGGAGTTTTCGAAGTCGATCGGATTGACCTTGTGCGGCATGGTCGAGGAACCAACCTCGCCTTCCTTGAGTTTCTGCTTGAAATAGCCGAGCGAGATGTAGGTCCAGACATCGCGGTCCAGATCGACCAGGATCGTGTTGATGCGCGCGCAGGCGTCATATAGCTCGGCCATGTAGTCGTGCGGTTCGATCTGGATGGTGTAGGGGTTGAAGGTCAGACCCAACCCGGTCACGAAACGCTCGGCGAAGCCCTCCCAATCCACTTTCGGGTATGCGGCCATGTGCGCGTTGTAGTTGCCGACGGCACCGTTGATCTTGCCCAGACACTCGACCTCGGTCAGGCGGTCCATGCCCCGGCGCAAGCGATAGACCACGTTGGCGATCTCTTTGCCCAGGGTGGTCGGCGTCGCCGGCTGGCCGTGCGTCCGTGCCAGCATGGGCAGATCGGCCAAGTCGATGGCCAACTCGGTGAGTGTGCGTTCGACCTGCTTCAAAGCCGGCAACAGCACCTTGGTGCGGGCGTCACGCAGCATCAGGGCGTGAGACAGGTTATTGATGTCCTCGGAAGTGCAGGCGAAGTGGATGAACTCGGAAACCTTGGTCACCTCGGCATTCCCGGCCAGCTTGTCCTTGAGGAAATACTCCACGGCCTTGACGTCGTGGTTGGTCACCTTCTCGTGAGCCTTCACCACCTCGGCGTCGGCCAGCGAGAAGCCGGCGGCGGCTGCGTCGAGCTCCTTGAGCGTGGTGACCGAAAAGGCCGGAACTTCCTTGATGCCGGTCTCTCTCGCCAGGGCTTTGAGCCATTCGATCTCGACCAGGACACGGTAGCGGATAAGCCCGAATTCGCTGAAGAAGGGCGCCAGCTTGGCGCCGGTGCGGCGGTAACGGCCATCGAGGGGGGTCAGGGCGGTGAGGGCGGTCAGATCCATGATGTCACTCATTCGATTCAAATTTTCTGGCGTACAGCCAAGGCGGTCTGGTTACGCAAGGCCTTGAGCAGGCCCAGTAACTGGGTGGGTATCTTCAAGGGCTCGCTCATCTTGTCGGCATACAGCAAGGCCAGGGGACGGCCATCCACAACGATAGGGAGGAGGAGGAAGGCGTGGGCGTGGGCCGCCCGCGCGTACCACTCGGGAATGCGGGTACGAATGTTATCCGCGGTGGCGTCGGAAATCAGGATGTCCTGGGCTTTCGAGGTGGCAGCATGAAAGACGTCCGGCGCGAAGGACAATGGAATGCGGAAAGCGCCTCGCATGGCCATGGCATTGGGACCAAGGCCTACCCGGCCGACCAGGGATTGGCTGGGGCGGTCCAGCACGCAAACCAGGACATGGTCGAACATCTCGGTCCGATACATCAGTTCCGCCGCCATCTTGAACACATCCGCCAAGTGATAATCTCCCAGCAGCATGGCAGTCATGTCCTGCATGCCCATGACCAGGATGTTGGTGGGATCGCTGCCGGAACTTTCTTCGGCTTCTTCCTGGGGTGCACTGGTCTGACCGCCAAGGGTGGAAGCAGGCTGTGCGCCCTTGCCCTTGCCGACCAAGGGCAAGGGCAGCGCGGAGCTCTTGCTGATATCCACATTCAGGATGACCGCCTCGCTGCGTAAAGTCTCCACTGCCTTGCGCGCGGTTTCGGCCAGGCTTTCCCGGCTGATCTGGGCGGCCTCACGGTAGCGCAGATAGAGGGTGTCTATGGCCTGTTCCTGTTCCTCGGGGCGCTTTCCAGCTACCGTGCGGTGCAGATCCCGTGCCAGGTTGGCGACCACGCGCAGACGTCCGCTGTCCGAAGAGGCCGGTTTGACGGAGATGTCGTCCAGAGGCGACATGGCATGCAGGATGGTGGGCGGAAAATGCCAGTGTTTGGCAATGGCCAGACCCAATTGGTCGTAATCGGCGCCGAACACGCGCAAGGCGGCCGCTTCCTCGCTGAGCAGTTCCTCGGACATGAGTTCGGCGACACGCTGGGTCTTGTCGAAGAAATGGAACCGGGCCATAAGACGGCCCAGCCCCCGGAACAAGGCGCTGATGAAGGCCTCCTCGCTGTCCCGCACTCCCGTACTGGCGGCCAGCAGGCGGCCGAGTATGCCCCGGTAGAAACTGTCCACCGCCTCGCCCTTGAGTTCGTCCACATGGGCACGGTCCTGCAAGTGTTCGAACAGCAGCAGGGAGACGGCCGCGTCGCGCACCGCATCAAACCCCAGGATCACCACGGCGCGGGAGATGGTGCTGATGGGCTGGCTGCCGAAGGAGCCGTAATGGGCGGCGTTGACCAGCTTGAGCAGTTTCTTGGTCAGCGAGATATCGCGCAGGATGATGTCGGTCATCAGGTTGGCGCGGCTGTTCTCGTCGCCCACCGCCCGGTTGATCTCTGAAATGGTGCGCGAGAGGGCGGGAAAATCGCCGCCCCGGTCCATCTCCTCCAGTAAGAGAGCAAGGGGAGGTCTCTGGTCACTGTCCGTCATGGCGTTCCTGGTTACGGTCAAACAGCGCGTCGGTCCAGCAGGGCTTGGGCGATGGTCATGCCATCCACGTGTTCGAGTTCGCCACCCGCCGGCAGGCCTCGTGCGATGCGGGTGACCTGGAGGCCGCGCGCCTTCAGCAGTTCACCGGCATAGTGGGCGGTGGCCTCGCCCTCGGCGGTGAAGTTGGTGGCCAGTATGACTTCTTCAGTCTCGCCGTCCCGGGCCCGCTCGATCAGGCGCTCCAGGCCGATTTCCTTGGGCCCGATGCCATCCAGAGGAGAAAGTCGGCCCATCAACACGAAATAGAGTCCCTTGTAGGCCTGGGTTTCTTCCAATCGATTCAGGTCGGCGGGCATTTCCACCACACAGAGCTGGCGCCCGTCGCGTCGCGGACTGGCGCAGATTTCACACACCGGCGTCTCGCTGAAGTTGTTGCAACGCTGGCAGTGGTGAAGCCGCTCCAGGGCGCCGGTCAGCGCCATGGATAGTCGCGCCGCGCCGTTGCGGTCCCGTTGCAGCAGGTGGTAGGCCATGCGCGCGGCGGACTTGGGCCCCACGCCCGGCAACACGCGCAGGGCATCGATGAGGGCACCGAGGGGGCCGGGAAGTTGCATTTCAGTGAGGAGGGAGAGGTGAGGAGGGGGGAGAGCCGGGGTGTTTCCTCACTCCTCTCTCCTCACCCCTCACTGTTCTCAGAACGGGAGTTTGAATCCCGGTGGCAGGGGCAGCCCGGCCGTGGCAGCGGACATTTTCTCTTGAGTGATGCTTTCCACCTTGCGTACCGCGTCGTTGACGGCGGCGGCCACCAAGTCTTCCAACATGTCCTTGTCGTCGGCAAGCAGGGAAGGGTCGATGGTAACCCGTTTCACATCATGCTTGCCGGTCATGATCACTTTGACCAGCCCCGCGCCGGCCGTGCCTTCCACTTCCATTTCCGCAATCTTGGCCTGGAGCTTCTGCATGTTTTCCTGCATCTGCTGGGCCTGTTTCATCAGGTTGCCGATTCCGCCTTTGATCATGTCGATTCCTCTGCTTGCTTAATCGTGGGTGCCCGTAAGTCGTGCCTGGCCGGTCATGGGGCGGATGTTATTGACCGTCGCGTCGCACTCGCGCACGAGGGTCTGGATGAACGGGTCGCTCTGGATCGCGGCTTCAGCCTCGCTCTGGCGGCCGGCCTGTTCCCGCGCACGGGCAGCGGCAGGGGAAGCTCTGGTATCCGCCACCAGTTCAACATCGAGATTGATGGCGCCTCCGAGTTTTTCCGCCAGGACATCGCGTAGTTTGTCTCCAAAACTGGCGAGCAGGGATTTCTGCGCTTCCGGCAGGCGCAGTTTCAGGCTCGACCCGATGTGGGAAACCAGTTCGCACTGCATGGCAAGTTGCCGAACCAGGCCGGGCAGGCTCTCCGCAAGCCCTCGCCAGTCACCATCAAAACCAGACTGGCTTGCGATCAACGACTGGGGCTCGTTGGCGGCCTGTACCATCGCCCGGAATGCCGGCGCGGGCGATGGGGAAGACACCGCGCTTTCCGGCTTGGCGACAGGCCGGGAGGGTGTTCTGGGGGTTGAGGCATCTTCTGCCGGTGCCCCCCCCGGCGCGAAGGCCAGCATGCGCAGCAAGGTCATGGTGAAGCCGGCGTACTCGTCCGGTGCCCACTCCAGGTCGCGCCGGCCCAGGGTGGCGATCTGGTAGTGCAATTGGACGGTTTCCGGGTTCATCTGGTCCGCCAGGGCGAACAAACGATCCCTTTCCGGGACGTCCTCGCCCACTGCTTCGGGCACGCTTTGGGCCAGGGCGATCTGGTGCAGCAGGCCGGCCAGATCCTGCAGGGCGGCGTCGAAGGAAAAGCCGCGCGCGGCCAACTCGCCGGCCTCCGCCATCAGGCGGGGGCCATCCCCCATCGCCAGGGCTTCCAGCACAGGCAGCAGGTAGGCCTGGTCGATGACGCCCAGCATGGCCCGGGTTTCTTCCTCCTTCACCTGGCCACTGCCGTAGGCGATGGCCTGGTCGGTGAGGGAGAGGGCGTCGCGCATGCTGCCGGCGGCTGCCCGGGCCAGGAGGTTCAAGGCGCCGGATTCGAAAGGAACGTTTTCCGCTTCCAGCACCTTCTTCAGATGCCCCGCCACCTGGCCGGGAGGCATCTGCTTGAGGTTGAACTGGAGGCAGCGGGACAGCACCGTCACCGGCACCTTCTGGGGATCGGTGGTGGCCAGGATGAAGATGACGTGGCCGGGCGGTTCCTCCAGGGTCTTCAGCATGGCGTTGAAGGCATGCTTGGAGAGCTGGTGCACCTCGTCGATGATGTACACCTTGTAGCGGCCGGCGGTGGGCGCGTACTGGGCGTTCTCGATCACCTCGCGCATATTGTCGATGCCGGTGTAGGAGGCGGCATCGATCTCGATGAGGTCGACGAAGCGGCCGCTATCGATCTCCCGGCAGGCCGGGCACACGCCGCAGGGCACCGGCGTCACGCCGCCGTCTTTGCCGCCCGTACAGTTGAGGCACTTGGCCAGGATGCGGGCCAGGGTGGTCTTGCCCACTCCCCGTGTGCCGGTGAACAGATAGGCGTGGTGCAGACGCCCCTGGTCCAGGGCGTTGGACAGGGCGCGCACCACATGCTCCTGACCCACCAACTGGTCGAATCCGCGTGGGCGCCACTTGCGGGCTAGGACTTGATGGCTCATGCGTCAGCGTCCCGCCCGGAATGATCAGTAGTTATAGCCGAAACGGATCTGGTGGAAGTTGATGCCATCGTTGGGATCGGAAATACCAGCATTGGATAGATGCTGGAAACGATAGCCCAATTCGTAGCGGTTCCTGTCGCCGAAGCTCCAGCCGAAGCCGATGTGATCGCCAAAATTGAAGCTGCTGCCGAAGTCACGCCGGTTGTTGACCTTGCTTTCCGACAGTAGATGGGCGCCGATGGCACCTTCCAGAAAGAAGTTGCTGCCATTCGGGCTTAGACGAAACACCGGCGTGATACCGATATCCCAGAGACTCCTGGAACCAGCGCCATCGCCATCCCAGTGGCCCAGGCTGGCTTCCCAGAAACCGGTGGCGTTCCAACCTTGTCCGATACGCCAGAGCTTGTTCCAGTTCCAGCGGAGTGCGACCCGCGCCATGTTGGTGGAATCGTCACCTGAACCCAGTTCGATACTGGAACCGCTCACCGCATGGGCGGGCTGGACAGCAGCCAACCCGAGGCCGAGCAACAAAACGGAAAGGGGGCGCTTGATCATGCGTCAACTCCTGTAGTCACTGGGAGGAAAAAGGGTGGCGAGCCTGACCCCCGGCACTGGCATCGATCGCTGTGGCTGCTTCCTTCCGGACCTGACCAGGTTGACGACTTAGCCATGCGGGGAGACCCGCCACGCAGCATTCTAACTCAGGAGAACGCCCGGAAGGAGGACGAACCAAACACGAGCCCGGATCGATCTCGGGCTGCGGGCTTACTCCTCGTCCGACAATGGCGCCACCCGGCGAGCACGTGACGCCTCGGCCAGTTGACGTAATAGGGGCTCGGTGGACTCCCAACCGATACAGGCGTCGGTGACAGACACTCCGTAGGCCAACGGCTTGCCGGGGAGTAGATCCTGGCGGCCGGGGTTGAGATGGCTTTCGATCATCACACCCATGATGCGCTTGTCCCCCAGGGCAACCTGTTTGGCCACATCGCTCCCGACATCAAGTTGACGCTGATATTGCTTGCTGGAATTGGCATGGGAGAAGTCGATCATAACCTGCTGGCGCAGGCCCGCGGCGGCCAATTCGCCGCAGGCGGCATTGATGCTCTGGGCATCATAGTTGGGCTGTTTGCCACCACGCAGAATGACGTGGCAATCCTCGTTGCCGGCGGTCTTGAACACCGCCACATGGCCGGATTTGGTGATGGACACGAAATGGTGGCGCGCGGCGGCGGCCTTGATGGCGTCCACGGCGATGCGCAGGTTACCGTCGGTGCCGTTCTTGAAACCCACCGGACAGGACAGGCCGGACGCCAGCTGCCGGTGCGACTGGGATTCCGTGGTGCGGGCGCCGATGGCGCCCCAGGCCACCAGGTCGGCGATGTACTGGGGCGAGATCAGGTCCAGGAACTCGGTGCCGCAGGGCAGGCCCATCTCGTTGATTTCCAGCAGCAGCTTGCGCGCCAGGCGCAAACCCTCGTTGATGTCGAAGCTCTCGTCCATGTGGGGGTCGTTGATCAACCCCTTCCAGCCCACGGTGGTGCGCGGCTTCTCGAAATAGACGCGCATCACGACAACCAGGTCCCGCTCCAGTTCGGGCATCAGGGCCTTGAGCTTGGCGGCATAGTCCAAGGCGGCCTTGGGGTCGTGGATGGAGCAGGGCCCCACCACCACCACCAGCCGGTCGTCGGCGCCGCGCAACACATCATGGATGTGGTTACGCGCCTGGAAAGTCGTGCGCAAGGCCGTTTCACTGGCCTTGAGCTCGCGCATCAGCTGCATGGGTGCAAGCAATTCGTCTCCCTGCTCGATGCGGGTGTCGTCGGTGCGGATGTGGGTCATGTCTGCTTCCTAATCGATGCCAGCCCTGAAACGAAAAACCGCCAGGAGACTGGCGGTTTCTCGGGTGGCTCAATGTGACTTGCGTGTCTCAGCGCCTCCCGGCCGCCTGGGCCAGGAAGAAATAAAATCGGAAAAAGCGCTGAGGAATCATGTTCATAGGTTTGGATGCTAGCAGACCATGATGCACTGCCACAAGCCGATCACTTGACCCATCTCAACCCACCTTGGGCAGGCGATGCAAGGCCGCCTCGATCTCGTGCTCCGGATAGGCGTAGTCCTCCAGCTGGCCGGAGAAATAACGGTCGTAGGAGGACATGTCGAAGTGGCCGTGGCCGGACAGGTTGAAGAACAGCACCTTGGGCTCGCCAGTCTCCTTGCAGCGCAGGGCTTCGTCGATACAGGCGCGGATGGCGTGGCAGGACTCCGGCGCCGGGATGATGCCCTCGGAACGCGCGAAGGTGACGCCGGCCTCGAAGGTGGCCACCTGGGGCACGGCCACCGCCTCGATCAGCTTCTCGTGGTAGAGCTGGGACACCAGGGGCGAATCGCCGTGATAGCGCAGGCCGCCGGCATGGATGCCGGGGGGCATGAAGTCGTGGCCCAGGGTGTACATCAGCATCAGGGGCGTCAGGCCGACGGCATCGCCGAAGTCATAGGCGTAGTGGCCCTTGGTCAGGGTCGGGCAGGAGGTGGGTTCCGCCGCGATCAGGCGCGTGTTCTGGGCCTTCGCGACCCCCGCAGCCTTGTCCGCCAGGAAGGGGAAGGCGGTGCCGGCGAAGTTGGAACCGCCGCCGCAGCAGGCGAACACCATGTCGGGATAGTCGCCGACCTTCTCGAATTGCTTCTTCGCTTCAAGGCCGATGACGGTCTGGTGGTGGCAGACGTGGTTCAGCACCGAGCCCAGGGCGTAGTTGGTGTCGGGCCGGCTGGCGGCTTCTTCCACGGCCTCGGAGATGGCGATGCCCAGGCTGCCGTTGGATTCCGGGTCCAGTTCCAGGATCTTGCGGCCGGATACGGTGTTCGGCGTCGGGCTGGCGAACACCTCGGCGCCCCAGGTCTGCATCATGGAGCGGCGGTAGGGCTTCTGGTTATAGGACACCTTCACCATGTAGACGCGCACGTCGATGCCGAACATCTGTCCGGCCAGGGCCAGGGAGCAGCCCCACTGGCCGGCGCCGGTCTCGGTGGCCAGGCGCTTGATGCCGGCCTGGGCGTTGTAATAGGCCTGGGCGATGGAGGTGTTCACCTTGTGGGAGCCGGCCGGCGAGACGCCCTCGTACTTGTAGTAGATCTTGGCTGGCGTGCCCAGGGCCGCTTCCAGCTTGTGGGCGCGGAACAAGGGGCTGGGCCGGTACATGCGGTAGGCCTCGCGCACCGGCTCGGGAATGGGAATCCAGCGCTCGGCGGAGACT
>CAZEOR010000069.1:0-9921 GCA_964513695.1 uncultured Thiobacillus sp. | reverse complement strand
CTCGACTTATCCACCGCGCCCCCCTTTGCCCACACGCGCCTCAGCCTGCTTACAGGTTGAAAAAAAGAACTGGAAAAGAACATACAAGGGGGGGAACCGGTCAGCGGGTAGGCCGAATGACACTAATTTTGGAGGCCGCGACATGAGCCTGCATTGCCATCACGACCGGGGCACCCCGGCCCGCGTCTCGACCCACCAAGTCAGCCTGAGCATCGACGGCGTGCCGGTCACGGTGCCCGCCGGCACTTCGGTCCTGCATGCCGCCGCCGAGGCGGGCATCGACATTCCCAAGCTGTGCGCCACGGAATCCCTGGAAGCCTTCGGCTCCTGCCGCCTGTGCGTGGTGGAGGTGAAGGGCCGGCGCGGCTTCCCCGCCTCCTGCACCACCCTGGCCGAGGAGGGCATGGAGGTCACCACCGAGAGCGACGCCCTGTTCCGTCTGCGCCGGGGCGTCATGGAGCTGTACATCTCCGACCACCCCCTGGACTGCCTGACCTGTTCCGCCAACGGCAACTGCGAGTTGCAGGACATGGCCGGCCGGGTGGGCCTGCGCGAGGTGCGCTATGCCGACGGCGCCAACCACCTGAATGAGGTGGCGGACGTCTCCAACCCCTATTTCGCCTACGACCCGGCCAAGTGCATCGTCTGTTCCCGCTGCGTGCGGGCCTGCGCCGACATCCAGGGCACCTTCGCCCTGACCACCACCGAGCGGGGCTTCGATTCGCGCATCGCGGCGGCCGGCGGCGCCGACTTCCTGGATTCGGAATGCGTGTCCTGCGGCGCCTGTGTCGCGGCCTGCCCGACGGCGGCGCTGATGGAGAAATCGGTGATCCAACTGGGCCAGCCCCAGCGCAGCGTCACCACCACCTGCGCCTACTGCGGCGTGGGCTGTTCCCTGAACGCCGAGTTGCAGGGCGAGAAGGTGGTCCGCATGGTGCCTGACCCGAACGGCGGCGCCAACCGGGGCCATGCCTGCGTCAAGGGCCGCTTCGCCTGGGGCTACGCCACCCACACCGACCGCATCGCCACGCCCATGATCCGCCAGTCCATCCGCGAGCCCTGGCGGGTGGTGAGCTGGGAGGAGGCGATCAACCATGCCGCCGCCGAATTCAAGCGGCTGCAAGGCAAGTACGGCGCGGAATCCGTCGGTTCCATCACCTCGTCCCGCTGCTCCAACGAGGAGACCTACCTGGTGCAGAAGCTGACCCGTGCCGCCTTCGGCGTGAACAACGTGGATACCTGCGCCCGCGTCTGCCATTCCCCCACCGGCTACGGCCTCAAGCAGACATTGGGGGAATCCGCCGGCACGCAGGATTTCGACTCGGTGATGCAGGCGGATGTGGTGCTGGTGATCGGCGCGAATCCCACCGACGGCCATCCCGTGTTCGGCTCGCGCCTGAAGCAGCGTCTGCGCCAGGGCGCGAAGCTGATCGTCGCCGACCCCCGCACCATCGACCTGGTGGATACGCCCCATGTGCGCGCCACCCATCACCTCAAGCTGCTGCCCGGCACCAACGTGGCCCTGGTCAACGCCCTGGCCCATGTGATCGTGGCGGAGGGGCTGGTGGATGAGGCCTTCGTCGCGGCCCGCTGCGATGCGGTGTCCTTCGCCAAGTGGCGCGCCTTCGTGACCGATCCACGCCATAGTCCGGAAGCGACCGAAGCCGTCACCGGCGTACCCGCTGCCGAGGTGCGCGGCGCGGCGCGCCTGTACGCCACCGGCGGCAACGGCGCCATCTACTATGGCCTGGGCGTCACCGAGCACAGCCAGGGGTCCACCATGGTCATGGGCATCGCCAACCTTGCCATGGCCACCGGCAACATCGGCCGGCCCGGCGTCGGCGTAAACCCGTTGCGCGGCCAGAACAACGTGCAGGGCTCCTGCGACATGGGCTCCTTCCCCCATGAGCTGCCCGGCTACCGGCACGTGTCCGACAACGCCACCCGGCATCTGTTCGAATCGGCCTGGGGCGTGAAGCTGTCCGACGAACCCGGCCTGCGCATTCCCAACATGTTCGACGCCGCCGTCTCCGGCAGCTTCAAGGGCCTCTACGTGCAGGGCGAGGACATCGCCCAGTCGGACCCCAACACCCAGCACGTCACCGCCGCCCTGGAGGCCCTGGAATGCCTGGTGGTGCAGGACCTGTTCCTGAACGAGACCGCCAAGTTCGCCCACGTCTTCCTGCCCGGCGCGTCCTTCCTGGAGAAGGACGGCACCTTCACCAACGCCGAGCGGCGCATCTCCCGCATCCGCAAGGTGATGCGGCCCATGGCCGGCCACGCGGACTGGGAGGTGACCCAGATGCTGGCCAACGCCCTCGGCTATCCCATGAACTACCGCCATCCGTCCGAGATCATGGACGAGATCGCCCGCCTGACGCCCACCTTCCACGGCGTGTCCTACGCCCGGCTGGACGAGCTGGGCAGCATCCAGTGGCCCTGCAACGAGGCCCATCCGGACGGCACGCCCACCATGCACGTGGAGGAATTCGTGCGCGGCAAGGGCCGCTTCATGCTCACCGAGTACGTGGCCACCGAGGAGCGTGTCAACCGCCGCTTCCCGCTGCTGCTCACCACTGGACGCATTCTCAGCCAGTACAACGTGGGCGCACAGACCCGCCGCACCGCCAACACCGTGTGGCATCCGGAGGACATCCTGGAACTGCATCCGGTGGACGCGGAGGACCGGGGCATCCGCGACGGCGACTGGGTCGGCGTGCAAAGCCGGGCCGGCGAGACGGTGCTGCGCGCGAAGATCAGTGAGCGCATGCAGCCCGGCGTGGTGTACACCACCTTCCACTGGCCCGGCTCCGGCGCCAATGTGGTGACCACGGAGAATTCCGACTGGGCCACCAACTGCCCGGAATACAAGGTCACCGCCGTGCAGGTGTCACGGGTGGAACAGCCCTCGGTCTGGCAGAAACAGTTCGCCCGTTTCAGCGAGGAGCAACTGGAATTGCTGAAGGCGGATGCGAAGTCGACGGTCCCGGCAAGCCATGCGCCCGTCTGACCTGCCCGACATGGATTCGGCCCTGCCGCCGCCCCTGGTGGAGACCATGGCCCATGAGGCCAAGGGCACCCGCATGGACACGGTGCCGGAGGAAGTGCCGGTGGCCTTGTCCTACAACGGCATTTCCCATGCGGTGATGCTGGCGAGCCCAGCCGACCTGGAGGACTTCGCCCTCGGCTTCAGCCTGAGCGAGGGCATCCTCGCCGCGCCCTCCGAGTTGTACGACCTGGAACTGGAGGTCGACGAGAAGGGCGTGGTGGTGCGGGTGCGCATCGCCGAGGAACGCTTCGCCGCCCTCAAGGGTCGTCGCCGTGCCCTGGCCGGCCGTACCGGCTGCGGCCTGTGCGGTGTGGAAAGCCTGGATCAGGTGGCGCGCGCCCTGGCGCCGCTGCCGGATGGTCCCGTCTTTCCGGCGGCAGCCCTCCAGCACGCCCTGGCCAACCTGCGCGGCCGCCAGCCCCTGCGCGACCGCACCGGCGGCGTCCACGCCGCCGCCTGGGCCGACGCGGCCGGCGGACTGCTGCTGGTGCGGGAGGACGTGGGCCGCCACAACGCCCTGGACAAGCTCATCGGCGCCCTGGCCGGCGGCGGCTTCGATCCCCGCGCTGGCTTCGCCCTGGTGACCAGCCGGGCCAGTTTCGAGATGGTGCAGAAGGCCGCTTCCGCCGGTATTCCCCTGCTTGCGGCGGTATCCGCGCCCACCGGCTACGCGATCCGCCTGGCCGGCGATGTCGGCCTGACCCTGGTCGGCTTCGTGCGGGCCGACCGCCATACGATCTATGCCCATCCGCAACGCCTGAAACCAGAAACACAATAAAACGAGGATTCCGTCACCCATGGATATTGCACGTTTGATCAGCATGGCCAACCAGATCGGCGCGTTTTTCGAAGTCGAGCCCGATCGGGCCGCGGCCCGCGCCGGCGTGGCGGATCACCTGGCCCGTTTTTGGGAGCCGCGCATGCGCGCATTGCTGCTTTCCCATCTGGACGGAGAAGGAGGTGAAGGGCTCAAGCCCCTGGTCAGCGAAGCCCTGACCGAACACCGCCAACGCCTTGTCGGCCGGAGGGAACCCGCATGAGCCGCGCCTTCATCGCGCTGGGCGGCAATCTGGGCGACGTGACATCGCGTCTGCTGACGGCCATGGCCGACCTGGACGAGTTGCCCCATACCCGCTTGCTGCGTACGTCGTCCCTATATCGCAGCACACCGGTGGGGTACGCTGCCCAACCGGATTTCGTAAACGCAGTGGTGATGGTGGAAACCGATATGCCACCTGCCCAATTGATGGCCACCCTCCTGGCACTGGAGGCCAGCCATGGCCGCGTGCGTGACATCCGCAACGGCCCAAGGACCCTGGACCTGGACCTGCTTCTGTATGACGGTGTGGTCCAGGAGGATGGCTTTCTCGTCCTGCCGCATCCGCGCATGCATAGCCGCGCCTTTGTGCTGACGCCCCTGCTTGAAATCGCCCCCGGCTGCGAGATACCGGGCCTGGGCCCGGCCCGGGCTTGGCTCGGCGCGGGCGGAGCTGGAGAGGAAGTCGTGCGTATCGAGGGAATCGGTTTCGATTGGGGTTTTCAGGCCCTGCGCCAGATCGGCCGCGGGCTGGTACCCGCCAATCATGCCCCGGCGCGGGGTGCCTCGCCGTCCAGACTTCGCGTACAGGGTTGAAAGCTGGAATTCCAGTGCTTCAGGGGCTGGAGTCGAAATGGAGTTCGGGTATAATCCCGCTCCTTCTTGCGGCAGCCGGCCCAGTTCCTAAGTCGGCCACGCCCAGGCGGTTCGGTTTTCCCGGTGGTGGCGGTAGCTCAATTGGTAGAGTCCCAGATTGTGATTCTGGCTGTTGTGGGTTCGAGTCCCATCCGTCACCCCACCTTCCCTTCCCTGTTCGATCAATTCCTGTTCAAGTACCTTTCTTGGCGCTGACCGCTTCCGCCTGCTTGGGCCGGGCCTTGGGCGTCAGGCCATAGGTCCATTTATTGCGCCAGGCCGCATAGACCGCGCTGGGATATTCGGGACGACCCAGGCTGCCGTTGTAGCGGCCCAGGGCACGGAACAGGTCACCCCGCTCGATATCGACATAGTGGCGCAGGATGGTGACGCCGTAGCGCAGATTGGTGCGCAAATGGAACAGATTCTGGTCGGGTGTGCCGATCGACTGAACCCAGAATGGCATGACCTGCATGTAGCCCTGGGCGGTGGCCGAAGACACGGCGTATTTGCGGAAGCCGCTTTCCACTTCGATCAGGCCCAGCACCAGTTCCGGATCCAGGCCGGCGCGCATAGATTCGTAGTGCACCGTGTTAAGAAAATCCTCACGGTATTGGGTGTCGGGAATGTATTTCGACAGACGGCGCGACATTTCCGCCAGCCAGGACTGGACATAGGGCGATTCGGCGAAGGCCGCCTTTTCCACGGCGGCGTCGGACACGGCTTTTGACAACTGGGAGCGAACGCTGGCAGACAGGGGCTCATATTTCTGGGCGCCGGCATAGGCGGTGCCAGCCACGAAGGCCAACAACCAGAGCAGATGTTTCAAACCGCGTTTCGACATGCTTTGACCCGCCCCTCAATAAACTCGATTGCTTCTGATTGAGCAATCTTCGTGCCGGAAGACTCGGTCCGGCCCTGGTATTCCAACATGCCTTCCTTCAAGCCCCGGTCGCTAACCACGACCCGATGCGGCACGCCAATGAGTTCCATGTCGGCGAACATGACGCCGGGGCGCTCGTCCCGGTCGTCCAGCACCACGTCGATGCCAGCGTCAACCATCTGATTATAGAGAGCTTCAGCGGCTTTGCGGACGTCATCGCTGCGCTTCAGGCCGAGCGGAACGATTGCCAGTTCGAAAGGGGCGATGGCCTGGGGGAAGACGATGCCGCGTTCGTCGTTGCCCTGCTCGATGGCGGCGCCGACGATGCGGGATACGCCGATACCGTAGCAGCCCATGACCAGCACCTGGGACTTGCCGTTCTCGTCCAGGTACTTGGCGTCCAGAGCCTGGGAGTACTTGGTGCCGAGCTTGAAGATGTGGCCCACTTCGATGCCCCGGCAGATGCCTAGTCTCCCTTTTCCGTCTGGTGATTCGTCACCTTCGACGACATTGCGGATATCTTTGATTTGCTGCTCCAGAAGCCTGGGGAGATCTTGACCAAAATTCACGCCTTTTACGTGGAGGCCAGGCTTGTTGGCTCCACATACAAAATCGGCCATCACGCTCACCGCTCTGTCAGCAATGATTGAGATCGGCCGTCGATCTGAGTCGGTAAGTATGTAATTTGATTGGTCTGGCACACCGACCGGCCCGATATACCCAGGCCGACATCCCATATATTTCTCAATTTCTCCATCCGTGGCGGGCCGGAAATCACCAATGATTTTTCCCAGCTTAACCTCATTGACCTCGTGATCTCCTCTCACCAAGAGCAAGTAAAACCGTTCTTGAGTTGAGGCCGTCTCTTGTAAGCCAGACACGCTTGACTGCGCTTGAAGTAATTGACGGAGGCTGGGCTGGCTAACCGGTTCCTCCACGATCATGGCAACCGATTTGACTATTTGGCTGGGTGAAACCCCTAGGAATTCAGCCACCTCTGCAATGGTCTTCTTCCCGGGAGTTTCGACTTCCTGCATTTGGGTGCCCGATGACTGCTGCACAACGGCCGGCGCTACCGCTTCGGCCATCTCCACGTTCGCTGCGTAATCGGAGTCCGGGCAGAAGGCGATGGCGTCCTCGCCGGAATCGGCGAGGACGTGAAATTCATGGGAGCCGGAACCGCCGATGGCGCCGGTGTCGGCGGCCACGGCGCGGAACTTCAGGCCCAGGCGGGTGAAGATGCGGCTGTAGGCTGCGTACATGACCTGATAGGTGGCATCCAGGCTGTCCTCGCCAGCATGGAAGGAATAGGCGTCCTTCATGAGGAACTCCCGCGCGCGCATAACCCCGAAGCGGGGGCGGATCTCATCGCGAAACTTGGTCTGGACCTGGTAGAAGTTCACCGGCAGTTGGCGGTAGGAGCGGATCTCCTTGCGCGCCAGGTCGGTGATCACTTCCTCGTGGGTGGGGCCGAAGCAGAAGTCCCGCTCATGACGGTCCTTGATCTTCAGCATCTGGGGCCCGAACACGGCCCAGCGGCCGGACTCCTGCCACAACTCGGCGGGCTGCACGGCGGGCATGAGCAGTTCGATGGCGCCGGCCCGGTTCATTTCCTCCCGCACGATGGCTTCCACTTTGCGCAGAATGCGCAGGCCCAGGGGCATCCAGGTGTAGAGGCCGGAGCCCAGGCGTTTGATGAGGCCGGCGCGCAGCATCAGCTTGTGGCTGGCCAGCTCGGCTTCGGTGGGGGCTTCCTTGCTGGTGGAGAGAAAAAACTGGGAAATGCGCATGGCGTCCGACTCGTTGAGGTGAGCGGCGCATTTTAGCAAACGTTGATGTTGCTCCGGCTGCCGCTCGGTTCAACGGATGTGAGACAACTCCTTGTTGAGCATCTCGATGTTCTTTTCATGCAAGCGCACAGCTTCCGACAGTTTCCTGATATCGGTGCCCGGTTGCCTGCTGCCCGTGGCCAGAGCGCCGCGCGCGGCAGCCAGGTTCTTCTCCTCGCTGCGCATTTCCTCTTCCAGCAATTGCCGCCGCATATCGTCCCGTTTGCGCTGGGTACCCACATCCACTTTCGGGAAATAGCCGGGCGTCGATATCTTATCGCCGGATTTCGGCTTGCTGGTGGCTTGCGCTGGCTTACCAGGCATGGTTAGGTCGGGGATGACCAACTGGGGTTTGTTGCCCGGACGAGGCATGTTCGTGTAGGTGACCATGCCATTCTCGTCGACAAACTTGTAAATCTCCGCCTGGGCGACGGGAGCAAGAACAAGCAGGAACAGGGCGGAAAGTCGTCGCATCGGATCAGAGCAGGTGGGCTTAAATAAATACGGCGGCAAGTTTAGCGTGATTCTTCCCACACAAGCCCACTTGCCGTCCCGGATCAGCCATGGTCAAGCCGAAACCGGCTGACTGCGGCGGACAGCCGGGTGGAAAGCTCACCAAGTACCTGTGCCGCGCTGGCTGAATTTTCTGCTGCGCGATGGTTGGTGGATGCCATGTCGAGGATGTCGTTGATGCGACCGGAAATATCCCGGCAGGAGCCATCCTGGTTTGCCCGAATGGCATCGATGGCATGAATCTGCTGACTAAGGCCGGCGACGGCATCGGTGATTTCGGCGATGGCTTGATCCCCCTGCTGCGTTTTCTCGACACCCTGCGTAACCTGGACATGGACCTTGTCCATGGCGGTAACCGCCGTGGCGGTTTCGTTCTGGATGGTGTTGATGGTGGAGGAAATCTCGTCCGTGGCTTTGGCGGTGCGTTCCGCCAGCTTGCGCACCTCGTCCGCCACCACGGCGAAGCCGCGCCCTTGTTCCCCCGCCCTGGCCGCCTCGATGGCGGCGTTCAGGGCGAGCAGGTTGGTCTGGTCGGCGATGTCCTTGATGACGCTGACGATTCGGCCGATTTCCTCGGAGTGATTGCCCAGGGAGGCGATCGTGCTGGCGGTATGGCTGACCGATTGGGAAATGCCGTTGATACTTGAGGCAGCTTCGTTGACGACGCGGTGTCCGTTCTTGGCCAGGTCACGAGCCCGGTCGGTGGCCTGGATCATGGTGGCGATGTTCTCCCCGACCTGGGAGGAGGCATGGGTCAGTGCGTGAGCGGACGAGGTGGTGGTCTGAGCCAACTGTTGCTGCTGGTTGGAAGCCTCCACCACGCTTTGGCTGTTCACGGTGGTGCGGCTGGCGGCTTCTTCCAGTTCCACGGCCGCCTGCCGGATCTCGCCGATCAACCGGCCGAATTCCCGCGCCATATTGTTGAAGGTGTTAGCCACATGGGCCATCTCATCCTGTCCCTGGACCTGGATGTTGCCTGACAGGTCGCCTTGAGCAAGGCGGGTAGCTGCTTCTTCCAGCTGTTTGGTACCGCGCAGGATCGATTGACGAATGACTAGGCTGAGCAGGATGGACAAGGCCAAACCGACCAGGACGCCGCCAATGGCTGTGAGATTGAGCACTTTGGCGAGTTTTTCCATTTTCTGGCGATAGATGCCGGCCTCAGCGGTAATGTGATCGATGAGCGCATCGGTGGCGGACTGTACGCGCCCGAATGCCGGGTCCATGACGCCTTTGCTGTGTTTCTCGGCTTCGTCGAATTTTTCGCCGCTTAGAAGATCACGAATCACGCCTATTCCATTCAAGCCGAAATCCTTGCGCGCTGCGATGTAGCTATCGAGTAGTTTTTTTTCTTCGCCGGAAAGGGCTTGTTTTTGGTATTTCTCCAAGGATTCGTTAATGGTGCGGACTCGTTTATCCACCAAGTCGAACAGTTCCTGAGAAGCGAAACTATCCCTGGCCAGACGAGCCTGGAAGATATCGTTGCGAATCTGGAACTGAGTTACCCGGACCTTCTGCAATTGATTGATGGATAACAGGTGGCGGTCATAGATCTCTGCCAATGCACGATTTGTCTGCTGCATGCCCCAGATGCCGATGATGCCGACGATCAGCAGGAGGAGCGAGGTTATGACAGTCAATGCGATCAGTCGGGTGCCGATCTTGAGGTTGTTCAGAAAACGCATCGCATTCTCCCTGCTAGGCCGAGATTCCGGCACAAAATGAAAAAGGGCGGGGTTGAACCCCGCCCTATAACGGCAAGCCAGAGAATAAATTTATGGTGATGTGCGTTACACGCTGTAATACATGTCGAATTCGATGGGGTGGGTGGTCATCCGCATGCGGGTGACTTCTTCCATCTTCAGTTCGATGTAGGCGTCGATGAACTCGTTGCTGAACACGCCGCCCCGGGTCAGGAACTCGCGATCCTTGTCCAGTTCGGCCAGAGCCATGTCCAGGCTGTGGCAGACGGTCG
>CAZEOR010000068.1:0-9923 GCA_964513695.1 uncultured Thiobacillus sp. | reverse complement strand
AAGGTGGTGCCGGAACTCATCCGTCACGGCAAATACATCCGCCCGGCTCTTGGCATCGAGGTGGACGAGGGCATCAACCAGCGTCTCACACACCTGCTGAACCTTCAGGGCGTTGTCATCCTGCGCGTGGTCCCCGGTTCCGCAGCCGCAGCGGCCGGGCTGAAGGGCGCCACGATATCCGGTGACGGCGGCATCGTACCCGGCGACATCATCACCGCCGTCGGCGGCAAGCCGGTGGACGGGGCGGGCAAGCTGCTGTCCAGCCTGGACGACTTCAAGGTGGGAGAGACGGTAAAGGTGACGGTGCTGCGGGAGGGTAGGAAGGTGGATGTGCCGGTGGCTCTGCAACCTGGAGTTTGAGGGAAGCATTACCACGGGTAGCGTTACGGGTACGAAGCAGGGTCGCGGGCCTGCGGCAAAATGTCGCAGGCCCGCGACCCTGCGTAGCATTAGCATCGCCTTATGTTCCCGGTTGATCCGGGGAAGCCATCCTGGCGGTTCCCATGGCGGTGTTCAAGAAGTGGCGTGGTTCTACCCTGGCGGCGGGCGCGCTGGGCTTGGGGCTGGTTGCCCTGCTTCTGGTGGTTTTGGATGCCGGTCGCCTGGCTGCGGCGCGTTCCTCCGACAGGCAACCTGGCCTGGCCTTTGCCAAAGCCCTGCCACTGACCGACCTGGTCTTGTTCAGTGAAGCCCGCTATGCCCGCCATCTGAGCCAGGCCGACCGTCATGGGGCTTTTCAGGATCACCCCATGGCCCTGGAGCATTTTCCGGCCGGGTCGATGGCGCCGCCGCCCATGAACTTTCCACCCGCCGAACATGCGCGCCTGGATTGAACGGCAACGGGGCCTGATCGACTTCACCGTCGCCAATCTCGGACGGCGCAAAGGGCGCAATCTCGGCCTGTTTCTGGCCTACACCCTGGTTGTATTCCTGCTCGCCTCGGTGGTGCTGTATGGAGACGGGCTGCGCCGGGAATCGCGCCTGCTGCTCGCCGACGCGCCGGAGTTGGTGGTGCAGCGGTTGAGCGCCGGCCGCCACGATCTGATGCCTGCGCAATGGCTGGATCAGCTCCGGAATCTGCGCGGCGTGAGGGCGGTGGCTGGGCGCTTGTGGGGCTACCACTTCGATCCGACGGTGGCCGCCAATCTCACCGTGCAGGTGCCGGCTCACGATCCCCCGGCGCCGGGCCGGGCCGTATTCGGCAGGGCGCTGGCCAGGGCCCGTGGCTTGGCAACGGGCGATGTGCTTTCCTTGCGCGATCACACCGGACAGCCTTATGCATTCACCGTCGACGGCCTGCTTGATGCCCGTTCCGAGCTGGTTTCCGCCGACATGATGCTGGTCAACGAAGCCGATTTCCGCGCCTTCTTCGGTATCGAGCCCGGCCGTTACACCGACCTGACCCTGGCCGTGGTCAATCCCGAGGAAGTGCGCAAGGTGGCGGAAAAGGTGCTGGCGCGCCTGCCTTCGGCCCGGGTCATATCCCGCGCCGAGATGAGGCGCACCTATGAAGCGGTGTTCAATTGGCGCCAGGGCCTGCTGCTCACCTTTCTCTCCACGCTGATGGCAGCCTTCGCCCTGCTGGCCTGGGACAAGGCTTCCGGATTGAGCGCGGAGGAGCGGCGCGAGATCGGCATCCTCAAGGCGGTGGGCTGGGATACCGGTGATGTGCTGCGCATGAAGCTTTGGGAGGGCGTACTGGTTTCTCTGGCCGCTTTCCTGGCTGGCTACGTGCTGGCCTGGCTGCATGTGTTCTACGCCGATGCGCCGCTGTTCACGGCGGTCCTCAAGGGCTGGTCCGTGCTCTATCCACGCTTCGCGCTGGCACCCGAGGTGGATGCCGCACAGATCGCGACGCTGTTTTTCCTGACTGTGCTGCCCTATGTCGCCGCCACCGTTGTGCCGGTCTGGCGCGCGGCAACCCGCGACCCGGACGAGGTGATGCGGGAATGATCGAACTCCTCGCCGTCAACAAGACCTACAACGCCGGACAGCCGAACCAGTACACCGCGGTGCGCGGGGTCGATCTGTGCATCGAAGCGGGCCGGACCACCGCCCTGCGCGGCCCCAGCGGTTCCGGCAAGACCACGCTGCTGGCCCTGATCGGCGGCCTGACCCGCCCCAGCGCCGGGCGGGTCCGCCTGGATGGGCGTGACATTTCGGCCTTGTCGGAACGCTTCCTCACTGAGCTGCGCCGCGCCACCTTCGGCTTCGTATTCCAGCAGTTTCAGCTGATTCGGGGTCTTTCCGTACTGGAGAACGTCATGTTGCCGGCGATCCCCGCTGTCCATTCCCATCGCGCGACACGGGCCAGGGCGCTCGAACTGCTGGAAAACCTGGGCTTGGCTGCGCGCGCCGAAACCCGCGCCCATTGGCTGTCCGGCGGCGAGGCTCAGCGGGTGGCCATCGCCCGCGCTTTGATCAACGACCCCAAGGTCATCATCGCCGATGAGCCGACTTCCCATCTGGACAGCGGTCTGTCCCGGCAGATCCTGGTCATTCTCGGCGATCTGCGCGCCCAGGGCCGCACCCTGATTCTCTCCAGCCACGATCCCCTGGTATTCGACTCCGGCCTCGTGGAGCGGGTCGTGGAAGTCCGCGACGGACGGGTGCTGGAGGTGAAACAGTGAAGGGGGCCGCGTGATCTTCCAGCCCTCCGTCCTCGCGCTGCTGCTTGCCTCCAGTCTCAATGCCCTTTTGCTGGGCGGTGCCGGTGTGTTCGCGCTCATCCTCCTAAAGCACTGGAATCCGGCCATAGGTTGCCAACGGCAGATCGCCCTGGAGCGGCGCACCCATCTGGTGTCCACGCTGGTCGGCCTGTCCCTGCTGCCGGGCTTGCCGGCCCTGGCCCTGTTCGTGCACACGGCCGATGCCATGGCGCCATTCTTCACCGGCGCCATGTGCGCGGTGGGCAGCCTGAAGGTCAACGCCTGGGGTATGCCGGCCCTGTATTCCATGCTGGCCGGGTTTTTCATGTCCGTCGCCTGGCTGGTGCTGAACCATCTGGACGGCCTGGGCTGGGATACCCCGCTGATCCAGGTCAAATACCGTCTGCTGTTGGTATTGGCACCCGTGGCCGTGGCGCAGGCTGCGCTGATGTGGCTGTACTTCCTGGACCTGAAGCCGGAGGTCATCACCTCCTGCTGCGGCAGCCTGTTCGGACCCGCGGCCAGCGGAGTTGCCGCCGAATTGGCGGCGATGCCGGCGGCCCTGGCCAGGCCGGGTTTCTTCGCCGTGTTGCTGGTGACCTTCGCCACAGGTTCAGCCTTTCTGGCGAGACGGCGTTTCGGCAAGACTTTCGGCCTGCTGACGGCGCTGAATTTTCCGGTGTCCCTGGTCGCCATCGTCGCCTTCATTGCACCCTACATCTACGAGCAGCCGAATCATCACTGCCCATTCTGCCTGCTACAGGCCGAGCATGGACATGCCGGTTGGGTGCTATATCCGCTCCTGTTCCTGGCCACGGCCACGGGCATCGGCACCGGTGTGTCCGCCGCCGTGCGGGCGGACAGCCTGAGTAGAGAGGCTCCCCGGCTGGCGGCTGCTCTGGCCGGTGTCTCCCTGGCCGCGCTGGGCGGGTTTGGCGTCGCGGTTGCGGCTTATCTCTGGCGTTCGAATCTGGTGCTGTGATGAACCTCCATACTCAGCATGCAAATTGGCTGTTTCCCCTTTTGCCAAGGGGGGCCGGGAAGGAATGGACGCGGGCCGGCCCAGGCAATCCGGTGCGAAATTCCCCTCAACTATTATTCAAAGTGGGGCGTTGGCGAGTTGTTTGGCTGTGTTGCGCGCTGCTGGCCGGATGTGGTGGCGAGGCCGCGAAATCCCCCGCCAACGGCGAGCCGGCACCCACGTTCGAGGCGAAAACGCTGGCCGGTGGCCAGATCCGCTTGCCGGCCGATTACGCCGGCAAGGTCGTGGCACTGCGCTTCTGGGCCGACTGGTGCCCCTACTGCCGCACGGAAATGGCGGCGTTGCAACCGGTCTACACCCACCTGCATGGTCATGGACTGGAAATCCTGGCGGTAAACGTGGCCCAGGATCGGGACACGGTCCGGCATTTCGTCGATTCTTTGGGCATCGCCTATCCCGTATTGCTCGATCCGGAGGGGGCCATCGCCCGCGCCTATGGCGTGCGGGCTCTGCCGGTCACCTGGCTGCTGGACCGCCAAGGCATCGTGCGCGGCAAGATCGTCGGCGAAGCGAGCGCGGAAGTGTTCGAGGCACGGGTGCGGGACTTGCAGCATGAACGCTGACATGGACCTGCCCATTGCCTTCCTCGCCGGCCTGGCTGGCGCAGGCCATTGCTGGGCCATGTGCGGCGGACTGGCGGGGGGGCTTTTCCTGGCGGGCGCGGAGCGGGGAGCGGGGCGGGCGGTGTTGCCGCCGCACCTGGCCTACCACGCCGGCCGGGTGCTGGCGTACACCCTGCTCGGCGCGGTGGCGGCCCTGTCGGGCCAGGCTGTCGTGCTGAGCGGCGGGGCCGGACGCGCCCAGGGCGGGTTGTATATCGCCGCCGGCTTCCTAGTCCTGCTGGCCGGGGCACGCGTGGCGGGTTGGCTGCCTTGGATGCTGATCCGTCCGGATCGGTGGGGGTGCCGGCGGCGAGGGGGGCGGGACAGCCGGTTCATGGCTTTGATGCGCCGACATGGGCAGGACCAGGAGGAGTTGCGGTGTACCAACGCCTGTCCCTTACCTCAGCCCTCTCGCCGGGAGGGCGCGGGGTTGCAAGGGACGTGCTGGATCTGGCCGTTGGCCGGCTTGCTCAATGGTCTGATGCCCTGCGCCCTGGTTTTCTCCCTCGCGCTCAAGGCGGCCACCGCGCCGTCCGTGGCTACCGGTACCGCCTGGCTGTTCGCCTTCGGCCTCGGCACCGTGCCAGCCATGGCCCTGGCGACTGCGCTGGCCCACTGGCTGGGCCGGCAGTCCCTACGTTGGCTGCGACGGGCAGCCGGAATTCTTCTCATGCTCCTGGGCCTCCAGGCGGTCTGGGCCGGCACCAGGTTTTTCCACGTCATGCTGCATTTGTGAGCGGCACGATTTTTACCTCAAGGAGAGCACCATGAAACGACGCGATATGTTCAAACTGCCCTTGGTCGCGGCGGCTGCACTGACGGCGACACCCGCTATCGCCGCGGCAAGATGCGAGGGCGACGGCACGCCGAATCAGTTCATCCCGAAGTCGCCGAAGGATCCGACGCCCCTGGAAAACGAGCTGAAGAAATATCCCAAGTGTCCCTATTGCGGCATGGACCGGACCCAGTTCCACCATGCCCGGCATCTGGTGCAATACGGCGATGATCTGGTGGACGGCACCTGTTCCATCCACTGTCTGTCCATTTCCCTGGCCATCAACCTGGACCGGGAACCGAAGGCCATCTACGCGGCGGACAACGCCAGCGCGGAGGCGGTGAAGCCCTTGATCAACGTCGATCAAGCCACTTATCTGATCGGAGGCAGCCAGCCCGGTGTGATGACCCATCGCGGCAAGGTCTCGTATGGCGGCAAGGAAGCCGCCCTGGCCGCCAAGGAGAAACACGCCGGCGAGATCGGCGATTTCGCCGCCGCGCTGACCGCAAGCTACGCCGACCTGGCCAAGGACACCCTCATGATCCGCAAGAAGCGGGAGGAGCGTCGCCAACACATGCTGAAGAAGACAAGCTGATGACGGCGCGCGGCTTCCTGGGGGGCGCACTGCTGGTCCTGGCTCCCCTGGTCTGGGCCGGCGGGGCGGTCTATCCTGATCCCGCTGCCCGCGACCTGTGCCCGGTGTGCGGCATGGTGGTATCCAAATATCCGGCCTGGATCGCCACGGTGATCTACCAGGATGGCCACACCCACCATTTCGACGGAGCGAAGGATCTGTTCAAGTACCTGCTCGATTTGTCGCGATATGCCCCCGACCACCGCGGTCAGAAGATGGTTGCGATCGCTGTCACCGAGTATTACGGGCTCAAGCGCATCGACGCACGCCAGGCCTGGTACGTCATCGGATCCGACGTGCTGGGGCCCATGGGGCATGAGTTGATACCCTTGGCCAGCCGGGCCGATGCCGAGGAGTTCCTGCGCGATCACAAGGGGCGGCGCATCCTGCGTTTCGACGAGGTGAAGCGGGAGGTGCCTGTGGGCCTGGATGTGGGCCGGTTCGACTGAATCCGCGGCAGTCTCGCGCGGGCTGCCGTCGGCCGTGGTTTGGCAAATCGCCTATTCCCCTTGGTTGGCAGCGTCTCGCATACCATTCGGCATCCTGATTCGATCTTGGACGGACATGTCCGCCCGATTCCCATGGTTATGTCTTTCGATATTTCTTCCACGACGGTTCCTCCCAAGGGTTGGCGGCTCTGGTGGATTGCCGCAAGGCCCCGAACACTTAGTCTGGCTGCCACACCGGTCCTAGTGGGCAGCGCCCTGGCCTGGAGCGAAGGTTCGTCTCCGCATGCCTTGCCCGCCCTGGCAGCCTTGTGCAGCGCCCTGCTGATCCAGGTTGGTACCAACCTGCACAATGACGCGGCGGATTTCGAGTCAGGCAACGACGGCGCCGAGAGGACCGGTCCGACGCGGGTAACCGCAGCCGGTTGGGCACGGCCCGAGACGGTGCGAAAGGCGGCCTTGTCCGCATTTGGTTTGGCGTTGTTGCTGGGGGGATATCTGGTATTCGTGGGCGGTTGGCCGATCCTGGCCATTGGCGTCGCATCTTTATTGGCCGGCTGGGCCTATTCCGGCGGGCCGCACCCGGTTTCCCACACACCGTTTGGCGAATTGTTCGTCTGGCTGTTCTTCGGCCTGGTGGCGGTGGCCGGCAGCCACTATCTGCAAAGCGGTGTGCTGACCACCTCTGCGCTCTGGGCAGGGTCAGCTCTGGGGCTGCTGGCGGCAGCGGTGCTGATGGTGAACAACGCCCGCGACCGGATCGGTGATCTGTCCGCCGGACGTCGCACCCTGGCTGCGGTGCTCGGCCCGGCAGGGGCCAAATGGACATATGCGCTCATGGTGCTGGCGCCATTCCTGGTTTCCGCCTTGCTGGCCATCGGTGAGCCGCCACGCCTCGGCGTCTTGCTGACCCTGTTGGTCCTGCCCCGTTGCCTGATCTTGATCCGCAGCTTTGGCCAGGGCGAGGGGGCGGCCCTGAACCAGGTGCTGGCCGATACCGCGCGTGTCTGTTTCTTTTTCGGTTTGCTGCTGGCCGTGGGGGTGTTGCTGTGAATCAGGCCATCATCATGCTCGCTCACGCCCTCGCACCCGCGACGTTGAGAACCTGACGCAGGCTTCAGAGCGCCAGCCAGCCCAACACCAGACCACCCGCCACCGCCGCCATGCCGGGCAGCACCTGGCGGGCCAGGGCGCCGCCGCCGATGACGCTGGCAAGTCCGCTCTTGAAGGCGATATTGGCGAGAAGGGCGAGCATTACCGTGGTGGCCACCTGCCCGGCCTGAAGATTGCCCAGACCGAACAGGCGCAGGCTGGACAGGGTGATGGCATCCACATCGGTGAGGCCGGAGACCAGGGCGACGGCGTAGACGCCCTGGCTGCCTACCAGATCAGAGAGCCAGGCGGCGGCGAACAGCACGCCGGCATAGAGCAGGCCGAAACTGAGAGCGGCCCGGATCTCCGTGGGATTTTTCATCTCCAGGGTGGGCGTATCGGATTTATCAACGAGACGGCGCCAGAACAGGTAGAGCACGACCAGGCCGGTCAGCGCGCCGCCGCCGAGCAGGGTCAGCATGGGCCGCAACAGGGCCGGCGCCAGGAGCGCGACCACAATGGAGAGGCGTACCAGCACCACCCAGTTGGCCAACAAGATGATAAGGGCGGCCATGCCGGTGAGCTGCGGGTTGTCTCGGCTGTGGCGGGAGAACGCCAGGGTGGTGGCGGTGCTGGAGGCAATGCCGCCGAACAGGCCGGTGAGCAGGGTGCCGTGGCGCTGCCCGGCGATGCGCAGAGCGGCATAACCGGCCAGGGAGAGGCCGGAGATCAGCACCACCATCCACCAGATCTGGTAGGGGTTGAGGGCATGGTAGGGGCCGTAGTCCTGGTTTGGCAGGATGGGCAGGATGACGAAGGACAGTACGGCGAATTGCAGGATGGAAACCAGGTCCAGGCGGGTCAGGCTACGGGAAACGCCGCGCAATTCGGGTTTGAAGTAGAGCAGGGCGGTGGTGAGGATGGCCAGAGTGACGGCCAGTTGTTCCATGCCGTACCAGACCATGGCGCCGAGGGCATAGCACACCACGACGGCGGCGATGGTGGTGGTGCCCGGATCGCCAGCTTCATTGTCCTTGAAGTAGCTGGCCACCATCATGCCACCCATGATGATCAGTCCGGCGCCGAGCATCCAGGGCGCGCCGGTTTTTTCCGAGAGCAGGGCGCCCAGCGTGCCGGCCAGCGCTACCAGGGAAAATGTGCGCAGGCCGGCTTTGGCGGCGGGGGAGCGCTCCCGCTCCAGGCCGATCAGCAAACCCAGGGCGAAGCTGGTCAGGAAGGGGAAGAGGGCGGCGAGTTGATGATCGGGCATGAGCCCATTATGGCCGAAGCCCGCAAACGCGTAGCCGGGACGTGATCAGCCGACCGGAACGGTGTCCTTGAAGGCGGGACGTTGCATGAGGCGGTCATAGAGTTCGGAGAGATTGGTGTAGTCACGCCGCCAGTCGATTTCCGGGAAGCGGAATTCCAGATAGCCCAGGGTACAGCCCACGGCGATGTCGGCCAAGCCGAAGAATTCGCCCGTGCACCAGGTCTGTTGGCCCAGATCCTCGCTCATGACCTTTAGGCCTGCGTTGACCTTGGATATCTGACGCCGGATCCATTCCGGATCCTGCTTGTTGGTGGGGCGCTTCTTTTCCACAAAGACCAGTGCGGCAGCGTCACAGATGCCGTCAGCCAGGGCTTCCCAGCGTTTCACTGAGATGCGGGGGCGGGCATCCTTTGGCAGCAGATGGCCAACCGGACTGACGTTTTCCAGGTATTCAACGATGACACGGGAATCGAACAGCGTCTTGCCGTCTTCCAGTACCCACACCGGCACCTTGCCCAAGGGATTGAAGTCGGGCACATGGGTGTCATCGTTCCAAGGTACATCCACGACAAATTCGTATTCGATGAATTTTTCCGCCGCGACGACACGGACTTTGCGGACAAACGGGCTCGTGAGAGAGCCGATGAGTTTCATTTTTTGCGACATGGAACTTGCTTGGTCTTTGTTTTTGGAGGGGCGCATTGCCGATGTCCAGTTTCGGTTATTCGACAATGGCCAGAACGTGGGGCCAGGCGGCCGCGAAGCGGCGCAGGGTTTCCTCTCGCCCGAGCAGGGCCAGGATCTGGTCGATGGAAGGGGTCTGGGCCGTGCCGAAAAGGATCAGGCGCAGGGGCATGCCGATCTGGCCCATCTTGAGGCCGAAGGCGGCGGCCGTGTCCTTGAGCAGTTGGCCGAGGGCAGGCGCTTCCCAGGCCACCGAGGCCAGTTCGGCTTGCAGTTTCTCGAAGGCGGGCAGGGCGGATTTCGGCAGCTTGGCGCGCAGTTCATCCACCGCCGCCAGGGTCTGGCGGAAGTAGATGTGCAGGCCGTCGGCCAGTTCCTCGATGGTATTCACCCGTTCCTTGACCAGACCGATGAGGCCGGGCAATTCCGGCCGGCCAGCCGTGTCGATGCCTTGAGCTTGCAGGAAGGGCTGGACCAGTTCGGCCAGACGGTTGTTGTCCGCTTCCTTCATGTATTGCTGGTTGAGCCAGCCGAGCTTGGAGGCGTCGAAGCGGGCGGCGGAATGGCTGACGTGGCCGAGGTCGAACCACTCGACGAATTGCCGGGCGTCGAATTTTTCATCGTCGCCATGGCTCCAGCCCAGACGCGCCAGGTAGTTGAGCAGGGCTTCCGGCAGATAGCCCTCCTCCCGGTATTGCAGCACTGACACGGCGCCGTGGCGCTTGGACAG
>CAZEOR010000067.1:0-10277 GCA_964513695.1 uncultured Thiobacillus sp. | reverse complement strand
AGGAGGCCATGTTGCGGCTGGTGCGCGCGGCAGTGCGCAAGACCGGCATTTCCGACGTCTGCCTGGCCGGCGGGGTAGCCTTGAACTGCGTTGGCAACGGCAAGGTATTGCGCGACGGCGCCGCCAGGAATCTCTGGATCCAGCCCGCTGCGGGTGATGCGGGCGGGGCGCTGGGCGCAGCCCTGGCCGGCCACTACCTGCATCTGGGGCAGACGCGCCAAGTGAGAAAGCCCGATGCCATGGGCGGTAGCTATCTCGGCCCGGAATTCGCCCAGGCCGACATCGAGCGGCGTCTCGCCGCCGCCGGCGCGGTATTCACGGTCCTGGCGGACGACGGGTTGTTCGACGCCTGCGCCCAGGGACTTGCCGACGAGAAGGCTCTGGGCTGGTTCCAGGGACGCATGGAATTCGGTCCCCGCGCCCTCGGCGGGCGTTCCATCCTGGGCGATCCACGCTCGCCGCGGATGCAGTCGACCCTCAACCTCAAGGTGAAGTACCGCGAGTCGTTCCGGCCCTTCGCCCCATCGGTATTGCGCGAGCATGTCACCGGGTGGTTCGATCTGGATGGCGATAGCCCTTACATGTTGCTGGTGGCCGATGTGGTCCAGAACCGCCGCAAGGCCATGACCGAGGCGGAACAGGACCTGTTCGGCATCGACAAGCTGAAGGTGCCGCGTTCCGACATCCCTGCGGTGACCCATGTGGACTATTCCGCGCGTATCCAGACGGTTCATCGGGAAACCAACCCGCGCTACCACCGCCTGATTTACCGCTTCAACGAGTTGACCGGATGCCCGGTGGTGGTAAACACCAGTTTCAACGTGCGCGGCGAGCCCATCGTCTGCACCCCGGAGGATGCCTTCCGCTGTTTCATGGGCACGGAAATCGAACTGCTGGCGGTGGGCAACTGCCTGCTGCGCAAGGAAGAGCAGAACCCGGCGCTCAAGCTGGATTACACCAGCCGTTTCGAACTCGACTGACCATGGACAAGCGGTCATCCCGACGGCGCTGGATCACCGGCTTCGCCCTGGTCGCGACCTTCCACCTGCTGCTGCTTTATGGGCTGCCGGCCGGAATCCAGCTTGCCATCCTGATCGCCCTCGGCATCTTCTATTTCCGCGCCGGCGCCCTGGCCGCCACCGCCACCACCCTGGCCCTCGGCATCGCCACCTTGTTCTGCGCCATCGCCATCCATCTGCTCGGCCTTGATGAGGCCATGTATTACCGCCCCCACGAACAACTGGTCCGGCAGGATTACGGCCAGGGCCACCGCGCTTATCGCAAGAACGCGCGGATCGAGATGACGATGCCCCATGGTGACCTCAAGGCGTTGACCTCGGCCCCCCTCGCCCAGCCCAGGAAGGTGGTGTTCCGCACCGATGGCGCCGGCTTCCGCAATGATCGGGACTACGCCGAAGGCCAGGTGGTCCTGGTAGGCGATTCCTTCGTGGTCGGCATGGGTGACAGCCAAGCGGACACCCTTTCCAGCCAGTTGACCCGGGACCAGGCTGTACCGGCCTACAACCTTGGCCATCCCGGCGACATCTCCGATTACCTGACCACCTTGCGCGCCTTCCGCGCGCGGCATCCCGGTCCGTTGCGGATCGCCCTGTTCCTGTTCGAGGGCAACGATTTCGAGACCAGTTACGAGCCGGCGCCGGATCAGGGGCCAAGCCTGCCGGCACGCTGGATCGGCAGGTATTACGGCTTGTTCACCGGCACCGACCTGCACCGGGTCACCAAATCCCTGTATGCCCGCGCCACGCAATCGAAGAGCATCGCCGCGTCCGGCAATGTGCGGATCGAAATCCTGTCCGGCCAGCGCATGGGGTTCTACATGCCCTACGTGGACGTCTCGCTCCGTGCCGCCTATGCGATGCCGGACGTCATGGCCAAGGATCTGGCGGAACTGGCAGGGCAGGCGGAACAGATATTTTTCATTCCGACCAAGTACCGGGTCTATGCCCCCTTGCTCAGCAAGAGCGGCCTGCCCAACGCACAATGGCAAACCTTGCAACACATATGCGTCCAGCGTGGCTGGCACTGCACGGATCTCACGCCCGCCCTGGTCGCGGCTTCCGAGGCACTGCTCAAGCAGGGCCAATTCAGTTGGTGGCTCGATGACACCCACTGGAATCGCCAGGGCATGGCGGTCGCCGCGCGGGTAGTGGCGGAACGAATGCGGGCAGGTAAGACCACGCACGGGATCGGAGAGGGAAAATGAACCAGGATGCGAAGGCCGCGCGTCGCCTTGCCGTGGTCCAGATGCTGCCCGCGCTGGAGTCCGGCGGTGTCGAACGCGGCACCCTCGAGGTGGGTAAATATCTGGTCGAACACGGCCATCGTTCCATCGTTATTTCCGCGGGAGGGCGCCTGGTGCCCCAGTTGGAGCGGGAGGGCAGCGAGCATCTGGCCTGGGACGTGGGGCGCAAGTCCTTGCTGACACCGTTGCGCTATGTTCGCCGTTTACGGCGCTTCCTGCGCGAGGAACGCATCGACATCCTGCACGTGCGTTCGCGCATGCCGGGATGGATCGGCTATCTGGCCTGGAAAGGCATGGATGCTGCGTGGCGTCCCCATTTCGTCTCCACGGTGCATGGCCCCTATTCAGTCAATCGCTACGGTTCGGTCATGGTGCGCGGCGAACGGGTGATCGCGATTTCCCACATGATTGTGGATTACATCCAGCGCAACTACCCCGATGTGCCGCGGGAAACCATCCGTCTGATTCATCGGGGCGTGGATCCCGTCCAGTTTCCCTACGGCTATCAACCCTCGGCAGAATGGCTGGAAAATTGGCGCATGGATTACCCCCAACTCGTCAATCGTCGGGTCATCGTCCTGCCAGCCCGTATCACGCGCTGGAAAGGGCAGGAGGATTTCATCCAGATAATGGCCGATCTTGTTGCAGCAGGAATGAACGTTCATGGATTGATTGTCGGGGAGGCTCACCCTAGGCGGCGTGAGTTCATGGACCAGCTCCAGAGCCTATGCAAGACACTCGGGCTGGCACAGCACATCACTTTTACCGGCCATCGTGGTGATCTCAAGGAAATCATGGCGGTCAGCGATATCGTCCTGTCCCTATCTCGGGAGCCGGAAGCCTTTGGTCGAGTGACACTGGAAGCCCTTAGCCTAGGCAAACCGGTCATCGCCTACGATCACGGCGGAGTTAGTGAGCAACTCGCGGCAATCCTGCCTGAAGGCGCAGTCCCAACTGGTGATACCAGGGCTGTTGCGAACAAGATTTCCCATTGGTTGCAACAATCGCCTGTCGTACCGCCCCGCAACCCTTTTACCCTGGAGCACATGCTTTCCGCCACGCTGGATGTTTATCGTGAATTGGCGATTGCCTAGCCCCCCGTTCTCCATCCCCAATCTCGCCTGGCTGGGCGGGTTTATGTTGGTATTTTGGGCCCCATTCTGGGGGGGACAACGGGTTCCGGTTCTATTCCTTCTGGTGCTTGGCTTACTCCTTCATATACGAACCCGAAAACCCATCCCGGCACCGACCGCCCAGCGCCGATGGGGAATCATTTTTTTGCTCCTATGGCTGCCTTGCCTTCTATCCGCCCCTTTTTCCCTTGTGCCCAATGCATCCTTCACTCTGTGTTTGGTGCTGCTACTTCATTTCTGGGTTGGATACGCGCTTCTAACCGGACTGGAAGGAGAAGGGCACACACGCTTGGCATGGGGAATCGGCCTCACCTTGTTATTCTGGTCGGTGGATGGCGCGATCCAATTGACAGTCGGAAGAGATTTGTTCGGCGTTCAGTTGACCCCACAAGAGATCCGCATCACCGGTCCGTTCGAGGGGAATCTGCACATGAGCTTGTTCATCTGCGTGATGATGCCGTTGCTTCTGTGGCCCCTTGCCCGGGTCCGGCCTTGGAGTGCCCTGTTTCTGTTCGCGTTCATGAGCACCGTGGCATTTCTCTCCGGCGCCAGAACCAGCCTGGCATTCTCTATCCTGGTCGCGCTCATGCTGTTACCCCGTCTCCCTGCCTGGAAATACCGGGCGATACTGTTGCCTTTCTGTCTTATCCCATTGCTGGCGATACCACTTTCTCCCATCTTGCTGGAGCGGGTCATGCAACGTGACTACCTGTCCGTTCTCAAACCATCCAACTCCGAAGTGGCGCGTGACAGCCTGTTCGACAAAGTCAATCACCTGCTTTCGGGCCGGCTTTGGATATGGGAAACAGCTGGCAATATGTTACTCGCGCACCCGTTGGTGGGAGTGGGACCTGCCGCTTTCGATTCTGCCTACCCGCAATATGCCACCCGTACCGATGACCCTTTTAGAATTGCGAAGGACGATGGCAAACACGCCTACCATGCCCACCAGATGTATATCGGCAGTGCAGCGGAAACGGGTCTGCTCGGCCTGTCCGGCCTGCTCACCTGTATATTTCTGGTGGGACGCTGGTATCGCAGCGCATCCTTGGCAGCCCGTGCCAGGGGTGCCCCCTACCTTGCCTGCCTGGCGATCATCGCCTTTCCGATCAATTCCCAACCCGTGTTGTTTTCAGGCTGGTGGTTCCCCATTGTCCTTCTCCTCCTTTGCGGCCTTCTGTCGGCCTTGGAGGAGCGCACTGCTCGCCACACTCCAACTCAACAATGAGAGAATCCGCAGCGATTTAAGCCACTTTGTAAGGAAATTGCCATGCCTCGTTACCTGAAACAGCTTAGCCGTCGTCTCCGGCAACCCTTCAACAGTTTGTATGCCGAGAGAAGACTTAAGGAATACCACTCTCGGCCCCGGTCCCTGGACGAAGTCGTCGATTGGGCGATGAATTTCGGTGGCGGTGGTTTTATGACGGTGAAGACACTACAGATCCCCAAGGAAATCACCCAACTCGCGCAAGCCGTTCAGGCGATTAAACCGAAGATCATCGTGGAGATTGGCACAGCACGTGGCGGCACTTTGCTGATCTGGTCGTATCTCGCTTCCAGGAAGGTCATCACATGCGATCTCAATGACATGGGGTTCCAGCGCCCACTATTCAGTCGCTTTGCCCCGCCCGGATCCCAATGCCAGATCACCCTGCTCACCGGCAATTCCCACGACGCCACGTTCAAAGCATGCCTGGCCAGGGAGCTGAACGGCGAAAAAGCCGATTTCATGTTCATCGACGGCGACCATACCGAAGCCGGGGTAGAGGCCGACTACAACGACTACAAGGAATTCGTGCGTCCTGGCGGGCTCATCGCATTCCACGACATCGTTGAGAAACAGCCGCTACCGACCAATCAGGTATATCCCTTCTGGAAACGTCTCAAGATTGGGGAGAACGTGAAGGAATTTGTCGCAGACCCAAAACAATGCGGCTTCGGCATCGGCCTGCTGCATGTTCCCGAGGCATAGGTCGAGTTACTGAACGGTCATGTCAAGCCGCCCTCTTTCGCCCAAACCGCCCTTCACGCTGGCCGGCTTGCTTAGAAAGGTGTTTGTCAGGGACAAGCTCGAACGTCGCTTCAATCGCAGAAACCCTCATCTCGTCTATCCGGAACAAACCTTCGGCAAATGGACTTATGGTGTGCCCCTTGTCCACAACTGGCCCGGGAGCGGAAAGCTCTATGTTGGCGCATTCTGTTCCATTGCCGAGGGTGTGCAAATATTCCTCGGCGGAGAACATCGCGCGGATTGGATAACAACATACCCCTTCATCGACTTCTGGAAAGCTGCGAGAAATATCAAGGGGCACCCTAAAACCAAGGGGAATGTGGTCATTGGCAACGATGTATGGATCGGCCAGGAGGCCCTGATTCTCTCCGGGGTCAACATCGGAGATGGGGCCGTGATTGGCGCACGATCCGTAGTAAGTCGTGACGTTCCTCCTTACCACGTCGTAGCGGGAAATCCCGCACGCATCATCAGAGCAAGATTCGACTCGGAAACCATTCGACGCATTGCCGCCACCCGCTGGTGGGAATGGGAGGACGCACGCATCGAAAAGGCGATCCCACTAATGTCCAGCAATGACATCGGGCATTTTCTAAAGCTCTATGAATCCGGCATGATTTGAACGGCCCGACAGACAACCAGCAAGGCTTGAATTCCCCATGAAAAAACTGAAATTGAAACTGGCAGAGGTATTGGGCAAACACCTCGGCGCGCGCACCATCCGCACTATGCTTGCGGCGCGGATCAATGATGAACTTACCCGCTTGTATGGCGAGTTTCATACCGATATAGATTTCAACGCGCTCTCAGTGAGAACGCCCTACAAAGAATCCGGCATAGTCCGCGGCGAAATCGTGTACCACCTCTCCCGTCTTTCCGGGCAAGTGCACAGCTTATTGCTACCAGGGGAACCAAGGGCCTCCAAGGCTCATTACGCCAGCTTGGCCGGGCTCACGCCAGATCAGGTGGTTGCGGCGGGGCTTCACGATGACGCCGACCATTGTTGGAATTTCGAGATGGATCCCCCGATTACGCTCCAGCCATCAAGATTCGACTGCGTCGTATCCCAAGCCATCCTGGAACATCTGCTTGACCCCTACAAGCACGTGAGGGACTGTGCCAGCCTGCTAGCCAACGGTGGCTACCTGCTCATTCATACAGTCATGCCAGGTTTTATCTATCACCGCCATCCTGTGGATTGCATGCGCTTCTATCCCGACTGGTTTGAGGAAGTGGCCAAACGACTAAATTTCAGCGTCGTGGATAAATCAATGAGTGATGGCCACATCGTCTATCTATTGCGTAAACCTTGAACTGAAAACAATGCCAGTTGTAGCTGTTCCAAAATGACTTGATTGGAAAAAACGTCTGTGTAGAGATTCCAACCTTTTGTTTCATAGCCAGATTCAAGAACCAGTTGCCGGGCCAAGTGAGCGACCATTGCTGCCAAGCCAGCGGGGTCTCCTGCCTCGACCCAGTGCAGTCCATACAGTACGGTCTTGGCCACCGCGGTGGGGGGATAGGCTGTGGACTTTCTGGTCACCACCGGCTTGCCACACGCAAGGGCCTGGAATACCTTGTTCGGAATCACCCGCCCAGCCTTGGGCGTAGTCCCGAACACCCCCAAGAGGATATCTGCTCGACGGATCCTTTCCGGCAAGGCGGAATATTCGACCCAAGGCTCGAAACTCACATTCGACAGCCCCGCCGCCAACTGCTTGCATTGTGCAAGCTGCGGTCCTGCCCCTATCAACGTCCAGTGTAACGGTGGCCCTTGGTAACACCGCGCTGCTTCGATGATCACAGGCGCCCCCTGCAGTGGAATGAAGCTCCCGTAGAACAGCGCCTCCAACGGCTCTCCGGCCTTCTTCTTTGTGTGACCCTCTCCTACCGAGAAGAGCGGCTCTTCTGCTCCGACATACACCACGTGGAGCCGGGATGCTGAGACAGAAAAAACATCCCGGAAGAAGCGGGCATGTTCCTCAGTATCGGCAAGAAGGATGTCAGCGCGCAGGAATAATCTCCGCTCCCAATCCAGCAAACGCTGGGCCTTGGGACTTCCAGGCGGTATTTTCTCGCGCTCGAACACCTGCTTGTCATATGCCGAAATCAGAGGATCGAACAGCAGAGGAATACCTTGAGCGCGCGCCCATCGGCTAGCTGCTGCCAGATCACGTTGGCGAAAACAGGGCACCCAGATCAGGTCGACACGGGGCAGTCGTTTCAGGCGGGCTTCCCAATCGGCAAGAGTACTGAAACGAGGCTGAAAATCGAGAATCCGGTAGCCCAGTTTCAGCAGCAGATTGCGCAAAATGCGGTTGCGGGAGTACTCAGGATCAAACCGCCCCCACCACAAGACAGTACGCATTATTTGTCTCGACGCGCCAGACGCTGTCTCTCCCGCGTTTTGGCCAGGCGGATAAATCGCTGGAAGGCATACATGTGGCTAACCACGATACCATCAATGCCATTCACGAATTCCCGGCGCAGGATGTACTGCTTGAAGAATGCCAGCAAAGGTGTCAGCAACAACAATAGCAAGCCGGGATCGCGACCGCGCTTCGCCAGCACCTCGGACTGGGCGTTCGAATAGCCATTTACCTTCTCGACATGATGGGCCAGGGAGCGGAAGGATCGGTGCAGCACCATGCCCTTGAGATGTCCAACCCGGCCTTCATGTACCACGACTGAGTCATGCACTGCTTCATCCTTGAACCCTGCCATGTCCTTTCGGTAAAGCCGCACCGGATGGTGAAAGGCAGTCCAGGGGTGGCCATTTTCCTGGAACGGGTACAAAGGAAGGATGGGTAGCGTGTAGGCGGAGCAGGGGGGCTCAGTGGACGCGAACAACTGGTGGATTTCATCGGCCAGGGACGAAGAAATCTCCTCATCGGCATCCAGGTTGAGCAGCCAGCGGTTGCGGCAGAGACGCTCACCGAACACTTTCTGGGGCCCATACCCACTCCAAGCGTTGAACACGACTCGCGCACCCAGCATCTCGCTGACGGATACAGTATCGTCACTGCTGCCAGAGTCGATCACGATCACTTCGTCCACCCAATCGCGCACCGCGCGTATCACCACCGGAATTCGGTCGGCTTCGTTCTTGGCGATGATGAACACGGAGATCGGAATTTTTTCCATTCTTCAGGGCTTCCGTTCGCTGAGACGAGGACACTTGTCTGGCAGCCCCCAGGATTCGGGTCTGCCCACGCCCAGCCATGCCAACTGGATGGCGTAGGTACCCCAGCGCGCCCTGGCTCCTTGCGCCAACCCAAAACTGAGCAGGACGGCCAGCGTTGCGGTCAGGGTGTTGAGCGCCAAGCGCAGGATCCGCCAAAGAGACAGCGAAGCCGCCAAAGCCGGAGGAAAAACTTTGCGGTAGTAAAGCAACCTGGAGCGCAGCATCTCGACTTGCGCGGCACGGCGCAGGGGACGCGTGCTGACGCCCTTGCCGTGCACCACTTTCAGGTTGGGCAGCAACCAAACGCCCCAGCCATACCGTTGCAAACGATGGCACCACTCGGTTTCCTCAAAATAGAAGAAGAAATCTTCATCGAATGCGCCGGCCTGATCGATTGCTTCACGTCGAACCGCCATGCAGGCCCCGACCACCGTCTCGACACGCCATGGCTGATCGCCGTCTGCGGAGGTAGGACGCCGTTTGCGGCCGATACCGGTTTCAGAGCGAACATCCGGAAACAACCCGAAGGAGCGCTGCGGTTCACCATCCGGCCCAATCAGTTGCGGGGCCAGCAGGGCTGCATCGAACATCGTCTCGAACTGGCCGGCAAACTCGTCGAGAGCATGGGAAGGAACCAGGGCATCATTGTTGAGTATCAGCAAGAATTTTCCCTGGGCGCGAGCGATCCCCTGATTACATGCCCTGCCAAAACCGTTGTTGCAAGCATTACTCAGGATCGTCAAGCGAGGGAAAGTGGCTGCGGCGTGCGCTGGAGAATCATCCTGGCTGCCGTTGTCCACCAAGATCACTTCATCACGTCCCGGATCGATCGCCCGCATGAGTGCCGTCAGCGTTGCCATGAGCGTATCTTTCCCGTTGCGATGGGGAATCACGACACTAAAGCGAATCTCGCCACTCATAACAACACCACCGTCGCCAGCCCCAGGAAGATGAAGAACCCCATGGAGTCGGTGATGAAGGTGGTAAGCACCGCGCTGCCAAAGGCAGGATCGCGACCCAACTTGTCAATCAAGGCTGGTGCCAGGTAACCAGCCAGGGCGGCCACCAGCAGGTTGAGCATCATGGCGGCGGCCATGACGCCGCCCAGGGCCATGTTCTTATAGAGCAGGAAGGCCACCACGCCCATGATGCCACCCCATACCGAGCCATTGAGCAGGGCAATACCCAACTCCTTGGTAAGCAGGCGGCGCGCGTTGTCCTTGTTGATGAGCCCCGGGGCCAGGCCGCGCACCTCCAGGGTGGAGGTCTGGTTGCCGGAGTTCCCGCCCATGCCGGCGACGATGGGCATCAGGGCGGCCAGGGCAGCGAGTTTCTCGATGCTGCCCTCGAAGGCGCCCACCACCCGGGAGGCGATCAGGGCAGTGACCAGATTGATGGCCAACCACAGCCAGCGGTTCTTCGCGGCTTTCCAGACCGTGGTGAACAAGTCTTCCTCTTCCCGCAAGCCCACAAGTTGCAGCATGTCCTGCTCGGATTCGGCGCGGATGAAGTCCAGCACCACGTCCACGGTAAGGCGGCCCACCAGCCGGTTCTGGGCGTCCACCACGGGGGCGGTGACCAGGTCGTAGCGTTCGAAGGCCTGGGCCGCATCGGTGGCCTCGTCGGAGGGGTGGAACAGCACCGGGTCTTCCGACATGACCGCCGCCACGTGGGCTTCCGGGTCGT
>CAZEOR010000066.1:0-10309 GCA_964513695.1 uncultured Thiobacillus sp. | reverse complement strand
ACCGGTCGCTTCGAGGACAACCTCTACCGCATGACCTGCATCGTGGGGGATCTGCTGGGGGCGCGCCGTGTGTCCCTCATGCTTATGGACGCGGCGCCGGGACAGGGCGCGCGCCTAAAGCTCATGGCTTTGTACGGCGAATTGCCCGAGGTAGCCTGGAAGGAGGAGCCCGCGCCGGGACAAGGTATCGCCGGGACGGTACTGGCCAACGGCGAATCCATCCACGTCACGAGCCTGGCTCGATCTCCCTGGAAATCCCAGGCTCGCAGGTCCGACGACCAGGATAGCTTCATGGCTTGCGCCATCCCGCTGGCCGGGAAGCCCTCCGGCGTGCTCAACGTGAGCGGCCCCATCGACCGCAAGGCGTTTTCCGCCGCGGACCTGGAATTGGCCGAACTCGCAGCCATGATGATCGGACGTCTGATTCAGACTGCTCGCATGGAGCGGCTGCTGGACTCCCGTCTGGCGCAGATGGCGTTCACCCTGGAAGGTACGACGGATGCATATTCGGTGACTTCCCTGTCGGCCCATGAGCCGGACAAGGTGTCGCGCATGCTGGCCAAGGCGTTCTACCGCGAGATGCGGCATTGTGGCTTCACCCCCAACCAGATCATCCATGCCGCCGGGGAAATCATTTCAGAATTGACCACCAGCCTGAATCGGGCAAAAAACCGTATCGAGCGCAACTGACGGGCCGCGCTAGCCACGGTATTCTGCCGCCAAGCGGACGTAATTGGCGGCCAGATAGACAAAATATTCCAGTTCCTCCGGCGAGAGCGGACGGATCGGCTTTGCCGGCCGGCCCAGATAAAGCCAGCCGGACTTCAATATCCTGCCCTCGGGCACCAGACTGCCCGCTCCAAGCAGAACACGAGGCTCCAGAACCGCCTTGTCCATGACCAGAGAACCCATACCAACCAGACACTCGTCGCCGATCGTGCAGCCGTGCAGGATCACTGCGTGGCCGATGCTGACGTCCCGGCCGATAAGCAGTGGTGCGCCATCCGGATCGGAAGGACGGCGGTGGGTGACGTGCAGGATGGATCCATCCTGCACATTGGAACGGGCACCGAGACGGATCCGGTTAACGTCGCCACGCACCACCACATTGGGCCAGAGGGAAGTTTCCTCCCCCAGTTCCACGTCGCCGATAACCGTGGCGGTGGCATGAACGTAGGCATCCCGGCCCAGCAGGGGAGTGTGCTCGCGGTATTTTTCGATGGCCATGACTCTGGAAAAAGGATGAAATGGCCGCAAGTATAGAAGCCATTGCGACCCCTTCTGGATGCCCCATGAACCCCCTGCTCGATTTCTCCGGCCTGCCCCGTTACAGCGAAGTCAAACCCGAACACGTCACCCCCGCCGTGGACCAGTTGCTGGGCGAGAACCGCGCCCTGGTGGAAACCCTGTGCGGCGCCGCCACGCCGCCCACCTGGGAAGCCTTCGTCGCCCCCATGGAAGACGCCAACGAACGGCTGTCACGGGCCTGGGGCCAGGTTTCCCACCTGCATTCGGTGCTGGACAGCCCGGAACTGCGCGAGGTCTACAACGCCAACCTGCCCAAGATCACCCAGTACTACGCCGAACTGGGCCAGCACGAGGGCCTGTTCCTCAAGTTCAAGGCCCTGGCGATGTCCGCCGAGTACGCCGCCTTGTCCGTGCCCCGCCGCAAGATCGTCGACAACGAACTGCGCGATTTCCGCCTGGGCGGCGCCGAGCTGCCGGAGGCCGACAAGCCCCGCTTCATGGCCATCCAGGAAGAGTTGTCCAAGCACTCTGCCAAGTTCGAGGAAAACCTGCTGGACGCCACCAACGCCTGGAGCAAGTTCATCGAGGACGAAAGCGAACTGGCCGGGCTGCCCGACGATGCCAAGGCCATGTTCCGGGAGATGGCCGAAGCGGACGGCAAGTCCGGTTTCAAGCTCAACCTGCAAGCCCCCTCCTTCATGCCCATCCTGCAGTACTGCGAGAACCGCGGCCTGCGCGAGGAGATGTACCGGGCCTACACCACCCGCGCCTCGGAATACGGCCCGGAAACCCTGGACAACACGCCGCTCATCGCCCACATCCTGGAACTGCGCGCCGAGGCCGCCCGGCTGCTGGGCTTCGACTCCTACGCCCAGGTCTCCCTGGAACCCAAGATGGCGGAAACCCCGGCGGTCGTCCTGGATTTCCTGGAAAACCTGGCCACCCGCGCCAAGCCCTACGCCGAGCGCGACATGGCGGAACTGCGCGACTACGCGGCCAAGGAACTGAACCTGACCGACCTCCAGGCCTGGGACGTGGCCTTCGCCAGCGAGAAGCTGCGCGAAGCCCGCTACGCCTTCTCGGAGAACGAGGTGAAGCAGTACTTCCCGGAGCCCAAGACCCTGGCCGGCCTGTTCCGCGTCATTGAAACCCTCTACGGCCTGGAAATCCGCGAGGACGCCGCTCCTGTCTGGCACGAGGACGTGAAGTTCTTCTCCATCTGGGACCGGGGCGGCCAGCGTCCGGAAAACGCGCAGAGCCGCCACAAGCGTTTTCCGGCCCTCTCGGGGGGCGACTCTGACCAAGGAGAAGAGGCGGGGGCCGTTCTTCTCGGCCAGTTCTACCTGGACCTCCATGCCCGCGACACCAAACGCGGCGGCGCCTGGATGGACGACGCCATCACGCGGCGCCGCAAGGGCGAGGGTATCCAGACCCCGGTCGCCTACCTCAACTGCAACTTCACCCGCCCCGTTGGCGGCAAGCCGGCCCTGCTCACCCACGACGACGTCATCACCCTGTTCCACGAGTTCGGCCACGGCCTGCACCACCTGCTCACCAAGGTGGAGGATCTGGGCGTGTCAGGCATCAACGGCGTGGAATGGGACGCGGTGGAACTGCCCTCCCAGTTCATGGAGAACTTCTGCTGGGAATGGGACGTGGTGAAGCACATGACCGGCCACGTGGACACCGGCGTGCCGCTGCCCGAGGATCTGTTCCGCAAGATGCTGGCAGCGAAGAACTTCCAGGCCGGCATGCAGACCGTGCGCCAGATCGAATTCGCCTTGTTCGACATGCACCTGCATCACGATCTGCCCGCCGGTCAGACCGCCATGGGCTTGCTGCGCGAAATTCGCCAGCGGGTCGCCGTGGTGCATCCGCCCGAATACAACCGCTTCCCCAACAACTTCTCCCACATCTTCGCTGGCGGCTACGCGGCGGGCTATTACAGCTACAAGTGGGCGGAAGTTTTGTCAGCCGACGCCTACAGCCTGTTCGAGGAGAATGGAGGCCTCAACCCCGATATCGGCCACCGTTTCTGGAGCGAAATCCTGGCCCAGGGGGGTGCCCGTCCCGCCATCGAGTCGTTCAAGGCGTTCCGGGGTCGCGAACCGACCATCGACGCCCTCTTGCGTCACAACGGTATGGCGTGATCCGGCGTACTGCGGCTCATCGGATGGCCAGGGCTCAGGATGGCTCCCATTGGAAAGCGCCTTGATCCCCGTTGCAAAGGGGGAAGAAAACCCGGATATCCGGGCTAGAATCTCCCAAGTCGTTCAAGGAGATAACCATGATCAGGGGCTTACTGATTCTGCTGCTGTTCACCAGCTCGTTGATTCAGGCTGGCGAGGTTTACCGTTGGGTGGACGATGGGGGGGGGGTGCACTATTCCGACCAGCCACCCCCGTCCTCCGCCAAACAATCCACCAAGGTCAAAAGCAGGGGCAATGTGGTGGATGTGGACAAGGAATCATTCGAAGGCAGGCTCGCCCGTGAAAAACATCCTGTCGTGCTTTATTCCACCGCTTGTGGTCCGATCTGCGATCAGGCTCGGGATTATCTGACCCAGCGAGGCATCCCCTTTCTGACCAAGGATCCCGCCAAGGACCAGGAGATCGCGTCGGAAGTCAAAAAACTGGTCGGCGCCGTGGAAGTTCCTGTCATCCTGGTTGGCAAGCTGCATGAGAAAGGCTTCGATCCGGGTTCTTGGGACAGATTGCTGGATACGGCGGGTTACCCGAAAACACCGTTGATTCCGGTCAAGACGAGCACATCCAAGCAGCCCTGATTTCATTTTCCCGATCACCTTCCTTGTATTCACAGGAGTACCCATGCACCGCCTAGCAGGCTGGCTCGGGCACGGCTCGGCCGATGCCGTACAAATCCTGGAGCAGATGCTCTCCCATTGCAGCGTTGCTCGCCCCTCCCATGCACACACCGACCCTGCCTGGGGTTTGGCTGGCAACCTTCCTCTCGCACTTGAGGGTGACTTGGCTGCAGCCATCACAGGCCGTCCTCGCTTCGACGCTCCCGAGTTGCAAAGCCTGTCTCCGGCAGCTGCACTGCTTGTACTTTGGAAAAAGCATGGTCGGGATGCGCCCAAATACATCCACGGTACTTTCGCCCTGGTCGTCCTGGATCGGCATGAAAACAGCGTGTTTCTCGCTCTGGATCGGATCGGTGCGGAAAAGCTTGCTTTCGCGCCCAGTGCTTCCGGCCTGGCCTTTGCCACCCAGGCAGATATGGTGGCGGCACACCCCGCCGTCGGCCGCGTCCTCGATCGGCAAGGATTGTTCAACTACCTCTATTTCTTTCAGGTTCCCGCCCCCGGCAGCATCTTCAAGGGCGTGGAAAAACTGCTGCCCGCCCAGTGGGCATACTGGAAACAGGGCGAATTAAGCCGGGGGTTTTATTGGGCGCTGCAATATCGGGATGAACCCCGCCAGGATTTCGAGGTCCAATCGGCACGTTTCCACAAGCTGCTGCGCGAGAGCGTTGCCCGCGCCAAGGGTGAAGACGCTACGGCGACCTTCCTGTCCGGTGGTACCGACAGTTCTACTGTCAGTGGCGTATTCAAGGAACTCACCGGCAAAGTGCAAACCTATTCCATCGGTTTCGATGCCAACGGCTTCGACGAGATGGTTTACGCCCGCATTGCCGGCAAGCACTTCGGCCTGGAGATGAACGAGTACTACCTGAAGCCTGCGGATATCGTGGATGCCATCCCGATTATCGCCAGCCATTACGATGAGCCCTTTGCCAACGAATCCGCAGTGCCTACGTATTTCTGCGCCAAACAGGCTGCCGAGAATGGCTATAAGGTGATGCTGGCGGGTGATGGCGGCGATGAGATATTCGGCGGAAATGAACGGTATGCAAAACAGAAGATCTTCGAAACCTATCACCTCATCCCCGAACTGGTCCGCAAGGGTTTGATCGAACCTCTCGCGCATCTGCCCGGCATGTCTTCCCTGCCGCCGGCGCGCAAGGCGCAAAGCTATATTCGCCAAGCGAACATCCCTTTGCCGGAACGCATGGAGTCTTACAACTTCATGTATCGGCAACCGCTTGATGAGATGTTTACGGCCGAGTTTCTGGTTCAAGTCGATAGCCAGATCCCGAGCACAATGCTGAAAGAGGTTTACGACCGGGCCGAGTCGGATTCTTTTATCAACCGCATGTTGCACCTGGACCTGAAATTCACTTTGGCCGATAACGACTTGCGCAAGGTGGGTGCCATGACAGAGGCTGCGGGTATCGATGTGCGCTACCCACTTCTGGACGATGCCATGGTGGATTTCTCCGGAGAGGTTCCGCCGGACTGGAAGGTCAAGGGACAATACCTGCGCTGGTTCTTCAAAAAAGCGCTAACCGGCTTTCTCCCCGAAGAAATCATCAACAAGAGCAAGCACGGTTTTGGCTTGCCCTTTGGTGTGTGGGCCCGCGAATACGCTCCGCTACGGGAACGTATCGATAACAAGTTGGCCGCCCTGAAGAAACGCAACATCCTGCAACCCGCTTACATCGACCACGTGCGCAACGAACACATGACAGGTCATGCTACCTACTTTGGCAGAGCAGTCTGGATGCTGATGATGTTGGAGGAATGGCTGGAGGCAAAGCATCTCTGAGGGCTCAAACTAGAACTTCCGCAGGCGCCGGGTGGCCAAGGAAGGCGGTGGGGCTTGCCGTCAAACCATAGGCGCCGGATTGCAGTACAACGATCAGGTCACCGACCTGGGCGTGGCCGAGCGGCATCTTGTCGGCGAGGATATCCAATGGTGTGCAAAGCGGCCCTACGACAGAAGCCATGCTTGGCACGCTTTCCTCGACACGGTTGCCTACCAGGACCGGGTAGTTCTTGCGGATCACCTGACCAAAGTTACCGGAAGCGGACAGATGGTGATGCAGACCACCATCGGTGACAATGAACGTCTGTCCACGCGATTCCTTACGGTCCACCACCCGGCTCACATAGAGCCCGGCTTCGCCGACGAAAAACCGCCCCAGTTCTATGACAAATTCGGCTTCGGGGAAGTCCCGCCTAGCATCAGGGATTTGGCTGGCGAGGTGGTCGCAGACGGTTTTGAGGTCGAGACGCTCCTCGCCAGGAAAGTAGGGAATGCCGAATCCGCCGCCCAGATTAAGCAAGCGGACTGGTCCAGGGGCATCCTTTGCCAACCGCCGTGCCAGATCGAATGTGTTGCGCTGCGCCTCCATGATCGCTTCGGCCTTCAGATTCTGAGAGCCTGAGAAAATATGAAAGCCGTAGAACTCCAGCGGTAGTTCCCGCATCCGGGACAGCATGGCAGGTACGCGTTCAGCATCAACACCGAACTGTTTCGGTCCACCCCCCATCTTCATGCCAGAAGACTTGAGCTCGAAATCCGGGTTGACCCGAATTGCGGCCTTTGGCAGCAACCCAAGCGCTGCGGCAACTTTGGCCAAGCGCTCCATTTCCAACTCGGATTCCAGGTTGACCACAATGCCAGCCGCCGCCGCCTGCCGCAATTCCGACTCGGTCTTGCCTGGCCCGGCAAAGCTGATCTTGTCAGCAGGCATCGGTGTATCCAAGGCAATTTTCATCTCGCCGGCAGATGCCAGATCAAAGCCATCCACCAGCCCGGCCATGTGCTGCACCACTGCAGGCATGGGATTGGCTTTGATAGCGTAGTGGAGATGTATCTCGGCTGGCAGCGCGGCACGCAGTTCAGCTATCCGTGCGCTGATGAGCTTTCGATCGTAGGCATAGAAAGGCGTGCTTCCAACTCGTTCGGCCAATCGTGAAAGCGGCAGCCCCCCAACCTGGAATTCGTTGTTCACAACCGGAAAGAGATGAGATGTGTGAACCGGCGCACTCATTGAGCGTTCTCCTCAAACAGGCCAGCCAACTCACTGGCCAGGTTCTTGCGATCGATTTTGCCATTGGGATTGCGTGGCAGAGGTTGATGTCGAGGAATCACACGGGCAGGGACCATGAAGGCGGGTAACTGGCGCTTGCATTCGGTCACCAGTTGCTCATTGAGTGCATCGCTGTTCTGAGGGGTATAGGTCACCAGCACCACGGCCTGCCCCAGTGTTGGATGTGTCACTCCCACCGCCGCCACCTCAGTGACAAGGCTGGTTGCATAGACGACTTCCTCCACCTCGGTCGGGCTGACTCGATATCCCGAAGTTTTGATCATCTCATCACGCCTGCCGATGAAGTAGAGAAATCCCTCTTCATCCATCTTCACGGTATCGCCGGACCAGACCGCCAATTCCGGAATTACCAGGCCGGAAATTTGGCCCGGCGCGGGCTGGTAACGTTCGGCGGTTTTTTCCGCGTCGTTCCAATAGCCCAAGGCAACATGGATACCGCGATGAACCAGTTCTCCCGGCTCACCCGGCGCACAGGGGGTGCCATCTTCACGGACCACGAGAATCTCCGCATTAGGAATGGCCTTGCCCATGGAGTCCGGCCTGCGATCCACCTCTTCAGGCGGTAGATAGGTGGAGCGGAATGCTTCGGTCAGGCCATACATCAGATAAGGCTTCATATTCGGCAATCTGGCGCGCAGCGCTGCCAGTGTTGGGCCAGGCATGTGGCCGCCGGAGTTGGTGATATAGCGCAGATGTTCAGAGACGCTCTCGGGCCAATCCAGTTGGGCAAGCTGTACCCAGAGCGGTGGCACCGCGGCCAGGCCGGTAATTTTTTCCCGTTCCACTGCCCGAATCACATCGCGCGGGAGCAGATAATTCATGAGCACCGCGCAGGCGCCTACATGAAATGCGGTGGTGAGTTGCGAGAGTCCGTAATCGAACGATAAAGGCAGTACCGAAAGGATGCGATCCTCCGAGGTGTTTTCCAGGTATTGTGAAACGCTTACAGCACCCGCAACCAAATTGCGGTGGGATAGCACCACTCCCTTCGGTCGTCCGGTACTGCCGGAGGTATAGAGGATGGCAGCCATGTCCCCGTCGATCACCCTGTGAGGGGCTTGCTCCGAGGTGTTTGTCCGTTCGGCCCAGGCCACCATCTCCAGACCATCGATCGGCGCCGCCGGCTTGTTGCCCACAAGCACAATGGTGCGCAGATCACGGCAATGAGCCAGCACAGAGCGCAATAGCTCCAGGCGTTCGGGAGAAGTCACCAGAATGCGCACATTGCAATCAGTGAGAATATGGCCGACTTGCTCCGGCTTGAGGAGAGGATTCACCGGTACGAATACACCGCCAGCGGCAGCAGCGGCGAAGAGTGCGATGACCGTGTCCTGGCGTTTTTCCAGGTATACCGCCACTCTCTCGCTTCGGCCCAGTCCGTGAGCAAGGAAGAAGCTGGCTGCTTGGGCAGTCGCCGCATGCAGTTCCGCGTAGTTCATCGACCTGTCGCCATCTCGCAGCGCGGTAGCTAAAGGGGTGCGGTGAGCCGCGTTCGCGATGAGTTCAAATACCATTGAGGACATCCGGACCTGCCTTTTGTTGGAGCAACGTTTGAAAAGTAACATTGAATCAGGCTCGATTACATACCGACTTGGAGTGAGTTGGATAATCCGGCTGTCCGACAAATGCCAGCCCAGCAATACGAGCAGATAGAACAAAGCAAATCATGTTGAATAAGCTGAAAACCTTGGTGAAAGAATTGGGCCCGCTTAACTCGCTGTTGTATGTAGTGCATAGCGTGCTATCAAACCCGACCAACGGATGGGCAAGAATCGAGCGATTTCTACTCGTGGCACAGCCTGTCCCGATTGCTCCACGTTTGCCGCCCAGCCGGGCCGCATCGTTGGAGATCAGGCAACTGATGCCGGGAGATCACCTGCTGACCCAATGCCCACGGCCTGAAGCGGTGATTGCGGATCGCTACTCGCAAGGTGCGATATGCCTGGCGGCAGTAAAGAACGATGTGCTTCAAGGCTTTCTGTGGCTGATTCATGGCGGCTATGAAGAAGACGTTGCCCGGGTGCGATTTGTACTTCCAGAATCGGGACACGCGGTCTGGGATTTTGATGTCTATGTAGCGCCTGCCTATCGGTTGGGGTTCACCTTCCTGAAACTCTGGGATGCAGCCGATACTTACTTACGGGAACGGGGTGTAATCTGGTCCATGAGCCGGATTTCTGCATTCAACACGGGCTCTCTTTCTTCCCATGGCCGTCTGGGTGCACATTCCATCGGTACAGCCACCTTCATCATCTTGGGGCCTCTCCAGGTAATGTTCTCCAGCCTTGCCCCGCGCCTTTACCTATCCATCGGAAAGTACCGGCCCTTGCTTGTGTTGCCTGACCAATGAAAATGACCACAATTGTGTCGAAATTCCTGACAGCGGTGTCCAGATTTGCGCCATATAGATCAGATGTTTCCATATGAATCAATTAGATATTGTCGTGGTCCAAATATTGCTTGTGATCTACACGAATCTATCTCGCTAACCTCGTTTAGCGATGAGCAATATTTTGGAGATATGCATGATTTCAAAAAAATTTCCCCCGGGTCGCCAAGCTGCGCTTTGGGTGCTTGCGATGGCGGCATTTTTGCCTTCGGCCAGCCATGCGGCACCTAATCTCAGCGCGCTGACAAGCATACTGAGCCAGACCCAGGAGGGTGCGTGGGCAAAAGTCAACATCAATAGCTTTCAGGATGCGTGGCTTCCTGAAGATCAACGTGCCCATTTTGGTTTTGGGGCAAATACCTCCTCGGTTATCGGGGCTTGGAGTTCGTTCGCTTGGGATGACAAGCGCGGTGATCTGATAATTTATGGCGGTGGGCACGGCAACTATGCCGGCAACGAGGTATATCGCTGGAGCGGCGTGACGCAGCAGTGGTCGCTTGCGTCCTTGCCCAGTCAGGTATCCATGCTGACAGACTCCTTGGGCATGCAAAACTTCATTCCCGTGGACGGGGCATTGAATGCGCCTCAGTCTGCGCACACATATGACAACACGCTGTATTTGCCGGTTTTTGATCGCTACATCACTTTCGGCGGAGCCTCCACGAATTCCGGAAGCGTTTATGTCAAGCAGACTGGGCCTAACACTGTTCAGGCTACCGGCCCATATCTATGGGATCCTTCCAGGGCCGACTC
>CAZEOR010000065.1:0-10464 GCA_964513695.1 uncultured Thiobacillus sp. | reverse complement strand
CGCCCTGCACAGCGGTCAGGCCCTGCTCAAGGTCATCAATGACATCCTGGACTTCTCCAAGATCGACGCGGGCAAACTGGATATCGAGATCATCGATTTCGACCTGCGCGAACTGTTCAACGAAGTCAGCAACCTCATGGCCTTGAATGCCGACCAGAAGGGCCTGGAATTTCTCCAATGGATCGATGCCAAGGTTCCCCTCAAGCTGCGCGGTGACCCAGGCCGGGTCCGCCAGATACTGTTCAATCTGCTGGGCAATGCCGTGAAGTTCACATCGGAAGGTGAGGTGTCTCTTGCCGCACACCTGATCGACCAGGATGAAGCCGGTGTCCATTTGCGTTTCGAGGTACGGGATAGCGGCATCGGCATCCCCGGGAACAAGATCGATCTGTTGTTCTCACCCTTCACCCAGGCCGATAGTTCCATGACCCGCAAATATGGCGGCACCGGCCTGGGGCTATCCATTGTCAAACGGTTGACCGAGCTGATGGGCGGCGAAGTGGGGGTGGAAAGCGTCGAGGGGAAAGGCTCCGCGTTCTGGTTCACCCTGCCCTTTGCCCTACAGCCCGGCGTCGGCCTGCCAGATCCTCTGGTCAACCCGATGTTGGCCGGGTTACGCATCCTGGTGGTGGAAGACAATGCAGGCAGTCGGCATCTGCTGGAAACCTTCCTGACCGATCTTGGCTGTCAAGCGCTCCTGTCGGCGAGCGGCCCCGCCGCCCTGGGGCTGATTCGGTCCGAATTGGCATCGGGCCGCACGCTGGATGCGGCCATCATCGACCACCGCATGCCCGGCATGGATGGCGACGAACTCGCGCGCACCCTGCGCGCTGACGCGAGCACCACCCATCTGCCGCTTATCGCCATGGTTTCGCCAAAGGCTTGGCGCTATGCCCACCGGCTCATGGAAGCCGGATTCCATGCCCATCTTTCCAAGCCAGTGCGGCGCGAGCATCTGGAGCGGGATCTGCTGACCCTGATCGGTGGAAGCCGGGGCCATGAAGCTGCCAGGGTGCAAGAGAGTTCCACGGTGATCGCACCAAATAAATCAGCCCGGCTGCTGCTGGTGGAGGATGACCCCACCAACCGGCGCCTGGCGACCCTGCTCCTGGAGAAATTCGGCTATCTCGTGGATGCCGTCGACAACGGTGTTGATGCCTTGAGCGTCCTGGCCCAGACCCGATACGACTTGGTGATACTGGATTGCCGCATGCCGGTCATGGACGGCCATGAGGTCGCCGTCGCCATCCGGGCCGGGGAATTCGGCGTGCTGGACAAGTCCATTCCCATCCTCGCCCTGACGGCGGATGCCGTGGACGAAAACCGGGAAAGGGCCATCGATTCGGGCATGGACGACTTCCTCCCCAAACCCATCGCGTCCATTCAACTGGAAGAGAAAATCTGCGCATTGCTGGCGTTGCGCCAGACTCGTACGTGATCATTACGGCACCGACATAACGACGCTCCACCATGACGCCTACCCTGCAGGAAGCCATTCAGCGCCAACGCCGCATTCTGGAAGGCTGGCTCGACTCTTCCCTCGGCATCCTCGCGGAAGGCTGTCGAGATGTCTGGCCGGATCGGCAACAACTGGAGGCGCGCCTGCTTCAGGGCATGGAAGAGTTGCCCTACTGCAAATACCTCTACGTGCTGGATGCGAATGCCCGGCAGATCACCGCCAACGTGACCCGGAGCGGGCTCATGGGCGATCAGTTCGGCCGTGACCGGGGCGACCGGCCCTACCTGGCTGAAGCCCTGGCCGGCGCGGCATTCTCCCTCTCAGAGTCCTATATCAGCCGCAATGCGCGCCGCCCTTCTCTGACCGCAGTACGCCACATCGAAGGCAAAGCAGGCGAACTCATCGGCTACCTGGGCGCCGACTTCGACCTGCGCGAACTTCCCGCCACCCAGGCTTTGTTCCAGCAGCCGGAACAATGGATGCAGATGAAGGGCGACCCGGCCATCCGGGCCGGCCTGTTCCATCAGGAACGGGTGAACAGCCCCATGGACGAGCGCATCGACGAAGTCCTGGCCCTGATTCACGAACTCGTCACCGTGCACGGCGTGTTCCACGCCAAGCTGCACTTCTCAAGTTCACGGGCAACGCTATGGGTGGTGGACGATCCCTTCCGCTACCGCCTGCACGGCATCACCGACCTGGCCGACCCCAACCTGTGCCTGGCCTACCCGCGCCAGCCCTATCCAACCGATGCCAGCATCCCTGCGGAGAAAGTCCGGGAAGTGCTCAAATGCTTCAAGGATCTGCGCTTCATGGATGAAACCCTCTACCTGCGCTCGGGCTCGCTGAACATCTTCAACGGCATGGTGGGGCTCACTTTCTCCTGCGACGGTTCCCACTACATGCCCTGGGACGAGTTTCTCGACAAGAATCTGGGGTTCTGGGTCGGCGCGTCCAATCCTTGACGGAAGATTCCATCAACCGTTCTTCCTGATTTTCCCGATAGTAAAGTCATCTTCATACAGGACCGAGCGGCCCTCGCCGCCCCAATCCATCCCCCGTTTGCGGGGATGGCAGAGAGGGGAGCGCAGTGGCATCGCTTTCGCAATGATCAGAATTTTTCCGGATGCTCCGGAATACCCTCCAACGTGGCATCGAGCAGTTGGCACTTCTCCTCGGCGGACAGCCCCGGCAATGCACCGACCACCACATCAAGGGTGGCGCCCGTCAGCTTCGCCGCCTCTCGCACGTCGTCGGGCAAGGCGGCATCGCCCACACCGTTGCCCAGATGCCGCGCGGTATTCACCGCCAGCCGCGCCATGCGCGCCCGCATGCCTTCGTCGCCCCGGATCAGATGTTTGATGAGTTGGGGCAAAGTCCAGTTCTCGATCAGCAGCAGGGTGATATCAAGAAAGGCAAAACCGCAGGCCTGACGCTGGGCCTGTTCGCTGCGGGAAGCGCGGCCGCTGCGCAATTCGTCCAGTGCCTTTTGCGGCAGTTCTGGCGCAAAGGCCCACAACTCGATCTCGCCGGCATTGGCCAACAAGGCAGCCATGGCCAGCTCCCCCGGGTCCAGATCGTGGCGCAAGGCGCCCCAGGCCAGGGAGACACGGGCCGCCAGGGATGCACGGGCTTCGCAGTCCATGAAACCGTCATTGTCATCGCCGACTTCCGGCGCAGAGCGAATCTGCTCCTTGAATGACTGGGTACCCAGAGCGAGCACCACACCCAGTGGCGTGGTGATGTCCTTGGCCAGGCGGCGGGGCAGGCGCTTGTTGGCCTCCCTCAGGAGGCGCAAGGCCAGAAGGGGGTCTTCAAGAAGCAGCGCGGCATAGGCCTGGGCGGACAGGGATTCTTCCGTGCCGGATTCCAATGCGATCAGCGCCGCCTTGCTGGCCGCCTTGATGGGCTGTTCCTTATGCTCCAGAAAAGCTGCCCACTGTCCCGCGCCCCACCAGGAATGCCCCGCCATCGTGGTCTCCTTTGTGGAAACAGATACTTGCACCACTCCCTTATTCGGCATCGGGAGGCTAAAGCTTGAGCCTGAGGGCGGCATGGGCTCCGGGCCGCTAGAACATCTCCCCGAACACGCTATGCCACAAAGCCTTTACCGCCAGGATTTCCCGGGCCAGACCACCATGTTCGGCGCGGGCATGATCCGCGCCCTGCAACTTGAGAGCGTGCTGGCCGCGGCGCAGTTCCCGATAGGCATCGGCGGCGGCCAGGCCGATGTCGAGGGGTATCAATCCCAGCTCGCCCGCGCGCTTGAGCAGGGCGATATTGCCGATGTTGGCGGTCATTTCCGGATGGGCGGCGGCCTCGGCCAGCACCAGGTACTGCACCGCGAATTCCACGTCGACCAGGCCGCCCCGGTCGTGCTTGATGTCGAACAGACCGGAAATGTTGGGATGGCCGTCCAGCATTTTCTGGCGCATTTCCAGCACTTCGCCGCGCAGCTTGGCGGCATCTCGGGGTTGCGCCAGCACGGCGTCCCGGATGGAGGCGAAACGCGCGCCCACATTCCGGTCGCCGCAGCAGAATCGCGCCCGGGTCAGGGCCTGGTGCTCCCAGGTCCAGGCGTGGTGATGCTGGTAATCCTCGAACGCCTCGATGCTACTCACCAGCAGGCCAGACGCACCGTCCGGGCGCAGGCGCAGGTCGGTTTCGTAGAGAATGCCGGCGGCGGTGTGGGTGCCCATCCAGGTATTGAGGCGCTTGCCCAGCTTGCCATAAATATCCTGGGCATCCGGGTGGGGATCGTCGTAAAGGAAGACGATGTCCAGGTCGGACGCATAGCCCAGTTCCTTGCCGCCCAGTTTGCCGTAGGCGACCACCGCGAAGGCGGGCGTCTCCCGGTGCTTGCCGGGCAGGGTTTCCCAGACCAGATCCAGGGTGGCGCCGACCATCAGGTCGGCCAGATCGGACAGGTGATCGGACAGTTTTTCCACCGTCCACAGGCCGGCCAGATCCTGGGCCAGGAGGCGGAACGTCTCCGACTGCTTGAAATGGCGCAACTCGTCCATCTGGCGTTCCACGTCGCCGGCCAGGGCGCTCAGGCGCTGGCGCAAGTCCAGGCTGACACGCGGCCAGTCCGGCGGGGCCATGAGCTGGCGCGCATCGAGCAGCTCATCCAGCAGGCGGGGTTGCTGAGTGAGGTATTGGGCAGCCCAGGGGCTGCTGCTGACGATGCGGGCGAGCTGGCGCAGGCTCTGGGGGTACTCCCGCAGCAGCGCGAGATAGGGACCGCGTCGGGCGATGGCTTCCAGCAGGGTGAGGATGCGGGAGAGGGTTTCCTGGGCGTTGGGAAAGCTTGCCGCCACCTCCACCAGGGGCGGCAACAGACCGTCGATCATGGTTTTGTTGCCGGCGGGCAGGCTCGCGTAGCGGCTGCCCTGCTTCAGCGTCCGGATCAGGGTCAGCGCGGCCACGGCATCGGCATAACCCGCGCCGGACAGACGCTCGATGGCCTCGTCGTCCGGTATCTCGCACAGGCCGGCAAGGGGATGGCCGGACTGGTCCTCCTGGGGGGCGCCGAAGACCTGCTCGAAATAGCCGGCGATCTTCCTGCGCAAACTGTTCAGGTGGGCCTCGAAGCCCTCCCACTCGGAGTAGCCCATGGCCGCGGCCACCCTCCGTCTATCCTCGATAACCTGCGGCAGAGTTTGGGTCTGGGCGTCGTCGAGATATTGCAGGCGGTGTTCCAGGTTGCGCAGGAACACATAGGTGGAATCCATTTCGGCGGCCTGAAGCTCGGGAATCAGCCCCTGTTCCGCCAATTCGCCAAGCAGAAAACGGGTCGGCCGGGATTGCAGCGCGGGAATGCGCCCGCCCCGGATAAGCTGGAACACCTGGGCGATGAATTCAATTTCGCGGATGCCGCCCGGCCCCAGCTTGATGTTGTCGGCCATATCCTTGCGCGCCACCTCGCGCCGGATCTGGGCGTGCAGGTCGCGCATGGAACCGAAGGCGCCGAAGTCCAGGTACTTGCGGAACACGAAGGGCTTGCGCAGGGCCTCCAGCTCCTCGATGCGGTCCCCGGTCAGGGCGCGGCCCTTGATCCAGGCGTAGCGCTCCCACTCCCGCGCCTGGGTGTAGAAGTACTCCTCCAGCATGGCGAAGCTGGAGGCCAGGGGGCCGCCGTCGCCGTAGGGGCGCAGGCGCATGTCCACGCGAAATACGTAGCCGTCGCCGGTCTTGTCGTCCAGGGCGTTGATCAGGCGTTTGCCCAGGCGCGTGAAAAACTCGAAGTTCTTGAGCTTGCGTGGTCCCGCGGTTTCGCCGTCCTCGGGAAACACGAAGATCAGGTCGATGTCGGAGGAAGCGTTGAGTTCGCCGCCCCCCAGCTTGCCCATCCCCACCACCATCATGCGCTGAGGCCGGCCCTCGCCGTCCAGGGGCTCGCCGTGGATTCCTGCCAGATCCCGGTGATGGAAATCCAGGGCCGTGTTCACGGCCACCTCAGCCAGGGCGGTGAGCGTGCCGGTCACCTCGGCCAGATCGGCAAGTCCGTTCAGGTCACGGGCCATGACCCGGGCGAACACCCGTTCCCGCAGCCGGCGTAGTTGGCGCTTGAGTTCATCCTCGCTGGCGATACCGCCGGCGAGAAAGTCCGTCATTTCTATGCGGGATACCGGCGCGAGAGCCGTCGTTTCCACCCATTCCGCCATATCCGGCCGGGCACTGAGGCGGGCATTCAGCCAGCGGCTATAAGCCGCGGCTCGGGCAAGCATTTCCGTTGTGGAAGACATGGACATGGCAGGCTGCAATCGGCGTGTCAGGGTATGGATTCTGACGCCGATCGCTCAGGTCCGCACCCTTTTGGGGCAACCGGGCCGAGCTTATCGGAAACGCCAAGTCAAACCGAAGCTGGCGGAAGTCGTGGAGACTGCGCCATCCATGATGTCCCGCGTAAGACCGAAACTCAGGTCCAGATTTTCGGAAGGACTGTAGACCAGACCCAGTTCCATGTAGCCCATACGGGACTTTTCAGCGCGATCCGGATTGGTCTGCACACCGAGGTCGAGGGCCGCCTTCCAGCCCTCGGCCACATGCCAGACCGGAGCGACGGACAAGCGATAAAGGTTTCTGCGGTCGGAAAAAGTCACGGTATCCGCGAAATTGCTCCGCTCCGCCGCCAGATTGAAATGCAGTTCCCCGAAGCCGGTTTCCCGGGTCAGGTTCAGATTGAGGCCGTAGGATGTCTTGCCGTTGCCGAAACCGGCAGCTTCCCTGGCGCGGGACACGGGCAGCACGATTTCCGGCTTCAGGGCCAAACTGAACCTGGCCGCCTCATCCTCGAAAAAACGCCATTTCGCTCCGACCGCCACATTGCTCCAACCATCGCCGGGCGAAGTCTGGCGGGCCACGCCGGCAAATACATCCAGATCGTCCGTCAGGCCCCGGGTATAAGTGAATGGCACTGCCCGTTCGATGCCCGTCACGCCAGCGGCTTTGCTGCGGGCATAGTCGTAGCCCAACTCCAACTGGTTGCCTCCCAGGCCCTGGGTACCCGTGTCGTCGGTGACCAGAGGGTGATACGCATGGGCCTGTGGTGGAGCCATCAGCCCACCGGCGACGACAATGATTTGAAGCCCGCGGGCGCCCAGGCCCGATCTCATTTGTTTCATCACGACTCCTGTTCAAGGCGGCAAGTACGTAACCGTGCCCGGATCACACCCGGAACCGGCTCATGAGGCTGTCCAGGTTCTCCGACAGCTTTTCCAGATTGCGCACATCGGAGCCGATCTGGGCGACGGAATGGCCGTTCTGTTCGGCCATCTGGGCGATATGTTCGACATGCCGGGCAATCTCGGTGCTCGCGGTGCGCTGCTCCTGGATGGCGCCGTTGATCTCCTTGATCTCCATCACCACGCTGCCCGAGTTCTGGCTGACCTGGGTCATGGCCGCATAGGCCTTCTCCGCCTGGGACACGCCTTGGGCGACCTGGGCCAGGCTCTGTTCCATACGCCGCACCGCCTCCGCGGAACGGCTGCCGATGGCCTCCACCATGGTGGAAATTTCCTGGGTGGACTGAGCCGTCCTTTCCGCCAGCTTTCTGACCTCGTCGGCAACCACGGCGAAACCACGGCCTTGTTCCCCGGCGCGGGCTGCCTCGATGGCGGCATTGAGGGCGAGCAGGTTGGTCTGGTCGGCGATGTCGCGGATCGTATCGACGATGGTGGTGATGCGGCGCGATTCATCCCCCAGCGCGCCGATGACCTGGCTGGCCTGGTTGACGGAATCCGCCACCCGCGCGATGTCCTCGGTGACCGCGTGCACTTCCCGCCCGCCCTGGGCCGCCACCTCGCCGGCCTCGCCGGCATGGTCGCTGACATTGTGGGAAAGGTCCGCCACCTGGCTGATGCTGACCGTCATTTCCTCCACAGACGCGGACATGGATGAGGCGGCATCACTCTGCTTCCGGGAACTGTCCACCACCTGCTCCGCTTCTTCACTCAGGCGCTGGGCTGCTGCCAGCACGGCATCCGAGCCGGCCCGGATCATGCGCACGGTTTCCCGCAAGCCATCCTGCATCGCCCCGATGTGGGACAGCAAACTCTGACCATCGCCCTGTCTGACCCGAAACTCCCGGGTCAGATCTCCCGCCGCGATATGCTTGGCCATTTCCCCGGCATAGGCGGGTTCCCCGCCCAGAAGACGCATCAGCACGCGATAGAGCAACACGTTCGACAGCAAAGTGAACACAAGCGCGAGAACCGCCACGCTCACACTGGAGAGCAGCATCCAGTGCCGTGTCTCCTGCTGGGCTGCCTCGGTCAGCTCTTCCTGGGTGTGAAGTTCCTTCGACAGGGCGTCCAGTTGCTTGGTCACGATACTGGCGGAACTGTCGAAGCCATCGCCCCCTTTCATGATGGCATTCCCGGCTTCGCGTCCCTGTTTGATATAGGCCTGCGCCATGCGCTCGCCGGTTTCATACAGGCGCTTCACCGCGCCCTTGAGATCGTCGATGGCCCCCCGTTTCTCGGGTATCAGGCCGGCCAGACGATCCAACTCCGACAGCGCGGCTTCCCGTTCTTTGCCCGCCTCGGAAAAATCCGCCTCGCCGACTGCGGCGGCATCCGTCATGAATTGCTGGATCTGGATCACATGAAAACGCACATCCTTGAAGGAAAGCATGCCGTGTTCGATGCGCGCAGCTTCCTCGGCAGCCTTGTTGAGCGACACATTGCTGTTCCAGATGATCAGGTTTCCAGCCAATAGCAGAATGCCGATGACGACAGAGGACAAGAGGAGTGACTGCCTTACGGACATCTTGGTCATGGTTTTGCTCTCTCTGAGTTTTGAATATTGTCGAATTCAAAAGATGCGCGCGTCCGGTGGGCGAACCGGGTCGCTCCGGCTTACAACGCCACTTGCACGCAAGCGCCATTCGAATTCGTCCTGGGGGTATCGGTCCTCCACGACAAAAACTTGAGCTGGCTGAAAATGCGGCGGCGCAGAATGGCGATTACCGGGCACCACAGGCAATTTTGTTGCAGTGCAAAATGCCAAAATCTCGGAACTAGCCTAACTTTGCCGCTTCCTTGGGGGAGGAAACGACTTGTCCTTAATTTGCCGTCGAGGAGACGCCTGTCATGAGCACCACCATCGAATCCGTCCTGCACGAAAACCGAATCTTCAATCCTTCCCCGGAATTCGTGGCCCAAGCCAACGTCTCCGGTATGGATGCCTACAAGGCGCTGTGCGCCGAAGCGGAAGCCGACTACGAAGGCTATTGGGGCAGACTGGCGAAGGAGAACGTGGTCTGGAAGCAGCCCTTCACCACCGTTCTCGATGAAACCAACGCCCCGTTCTACAAGTGGTTCCCGGACGGCAAGCTGAACGCCTCCTACAACTGTCTCGACAAGAACGTCGAAGCCGGCCTGGGCGACAAGGTCGCCATCATCTTCGAAGCCGACAAGGGCGAAGTCACCAAGGTCACCTACAAGGACCTGCTCTCCCGCGTCGCCAAGTTCGCCAACGCCCTGAAGAGCCTGGGCGTGAAGAAGGGCGACTGCGTCATCATCTACCTGCCCATGTCCATCGAGGGCATCGTGGCCATGCAGGCCTGCGCCCGCATCGGCGCCACCCATTCCGTGGTGTTCGGCGGCTTCTCCTCCACCGCCCTGCGCGACCGCATCGAGGACTCCGGCGCGGTGCTCATCATCACCGCCGACGAGCAGTGCCGCGGCGGCAAGAACATCCCCTTGAAGCCCGCCGTGGACGAGGCCCTGACCATGCCCGGCACCGGCTCCGTCAAGAACGTGGTGGTCTACCAGCGCACCGGCGGCCCCGCCAACATGGCGGCCGGCCGCGACCTCTGGTGGCATGACGTGGTGGCCAGCCAGTCCGAGACCTGCGAACCGGAATGGGTGGACGCCGAGCATCCCCTGTTCCTGCTCTACACCTCCGGCTCCACCGGCAAACCCAAGGGCGTTCAGCACTCCACCGGCGGTTACCTGCTGCATTCCATCATGACCATGAAGTGGACCTTCGACCTGAAGCCCGACGACGTGTTCTGGTGTACCGCCGACATCGGCTGGGTCACCGGCCACACCTACATCACCTACGGCCCCCTGGCCTGTGGCGGTACCGAGGTCGTGTTCGAGGGCGTGCCCACCTATCCGGACGCCGGCCGCTTCTGGAAGATGATCCAGGACCACAAGGTCAACATCTTCTACACCGCCCCCACCGCCATCCGTTCCCTGATCAAGGCCGCCGACGCCAACCCGGCCGCCCATCCGAAGAACTACGACCTCTCCACCCTGCGCGTGCTGGGTTCCGTGGGCGAGCCCATCAACCCGGAAGCCTGGATGTGGTACCACGAGAACATCGGCGGCGGCCGCTGCCCGGTCATGGACACCTTCTGGCAGACCGAAACCGGCGGCCACGTCATCACCCCCCTGCCCGGCGTCACCCCCCTGGTGCCCGGCTCCTGCACCCTGCCCTTCCCCGGCATCATGGTCAGCGTCGTCGACGAGGCCGGCCACGACGTGGTATGGGGC
>CAZEOR010000064.1:0-10533 GCA_964513695.1 uncultured Thiobacillus sp. | reverse complement strand
ACCGTGAGGTTGATCGCGTTGAGCTGGTAGTAGCGCGGGGTTTTGCTGGGGGAGTATGGATAGCCGGTGACGTGGCGTACCTCGGGCGACCAGCCCTTCCAGGCCCAGGTCCGCGAAGGTGGTGGCCGCTTCCAGGGCGGGTGCGCTTTCGGTGTCGACTTCCATCAGAGTTCCCGCCAATCCAGTCCGGTTTCCTGATCGGCGACGCCGATCCAGTGTTCTTCACAGCCCAATGCACCAGCCAGCGCCAATCGAGCCAATTCCGGCGCATTGTTTTCTTCCGAAAGGTGAGCCGCAACCACGTGTTTCAGTCGCCCGCCGGCTACCCGCCCGAGCAGTACGGCGGCGGCGGCATTGTCCAGATGCCCGTAGCGGCCCAGGATGCGGCGCTTGAGGGCGGCCGGATAGCTGCCGGATTCCAGCCTTGATACGTCGTGGTTACACTCCAGTGCCAGGGCATCGCAGCCCTCCAGCAACTGTTCCATGTGGGGCGTGACGTGGCCGGCATCGGTCAATAATCCAAAGCGCCGATTACCGTCGGAGAACACAAATTGGACCGGTTCCCGTGCATCGTGGGGCACAGGATATGGGGTGATTTCCAGATCGCCGATGGCGAAGGGCCGGTGGTTGTCCAGGATGCGACTGGAGTGGGGCGCGTCGCCGATGGCGTCGAGCATAGCGTGGCTGCCGTGGGACAGCCAGACCGGGCAACGGGCGGCCTGGGCCACCTTGGCGGCGCCGCGGCCGTGGTCGCTGTGCTCGTGGGTGACCAGGATGGCGGCAAGGGCGCCCACTTCAATGCCCAGACGGTTGAGGCGTCGCGCGGTTTCTCGCGGACCGAAACCGCAATCCACCATGATGCGGGTGTCTCCGGCCTCCACCAGCCAGGCATTGCCTTTGCTGCCGCTGCCGAGACATCCGAATCGCATTATTTGAGTTGCTCGAACAGCAACGTGGCAATGCGGTTGCCGGTTTCGTTTTTGGCTGGCGCACCGTCATCCTGATAGATGGCCAAGGCGGTTTCGGTTTCGGTGCTCTTCAGACGGACCTGATAACGCATGGCCTTGGCTTTAGGATCGTCGGAACGCCAGAATGCCAGTTTTGACAGGAAACCCTTTTCTTTCTTGGTGTTGGCCTCCGGGTCGGCATAACGCACAAAGTAAACACCGCCAGCACGGTCCCGATCCTCCACGGCGAAACCGATGCGGTCCAGCGCCAGGCCGACACGCCGCCAAGCGCGATCGAAGGATTCCGGCATGGTCAGGCCAGGTGCAGCCTCAGAACTCTTGACCAAGATGGCCTGAGGCGGCGCGGCTTTCTCCGTCAGAAGCGTCTGGGCACGGGACTCTTCCACGCCGAAACGCACCATCAGCCGACGCAACATCTCGGCTTCCAATTCCGGATCCGCGGGACGGGGTTGCCATACCGTCTTGCCCTGGCCCTGATCGCCGCCACCCACTGTGCCTTCGAACACTTCGAACATGCCGCGATGGCTGATGTATATCTCGGTGCGGCCCTCCGCCCCTGACTCCAGACGGGTGCGGAACTTGTCCCGCTCCGCTGTGGAGTAAAGACCGTCGATCACTTTGCCGAGCAGGCTACGCAAACCATCCTGGGGTATCTTGGCCCGGTTTTCCGCCCAATCGGTCTCGATCACGCCGGCGTCGGGCAATTCGAGGCTGATGATGAATCCGTTCTCCTGCCAGAAATCCTTGATCACCGGCCAGACATCTTTGGCTGGCATCTGTACCACCAGCCAACGCTGGGTGCCTGCCCGTTCGATGCTCGCCTTGTCTATTTTGGGCAAGAGCGTCTGGGTGCCGGCGGTCTGGGGCTTGCCGGCCCGGTCCCGGTCATAGGCAGAGAAGGTGGCGCTTCCCTTTGGATTGATATCCGGTACCGCGAATCGATTGTCGCCGGATGGCAGGATCAGATCGGGCGGCGCCTCCAGCGTCGGCAGGGAGCCAGCTGACTTGTAATCGATCTTCTTGCCTTCGAACACGGTGCAGCCTGATGTGGCCACGGCCAGAGCAGCAAGGATGGCGGATATTCGTGCGACTTTACGCATTGCGTGTGACCTCACAGGGAACCAGCTTCCTTCATCACGGCACGCAGGGTGTCGTGGTGGGGGGGGGAAAGGGGAACCAGGGGCAGGCGAATGCCCGATTGGATGCGGCCCATCTCGGCCAAGGCCCATTTCACGGGGATGGGATTGGCTTCCAGGAACAGCTTCTGATGCAGGCCCAGGAGACGGAAATTGATATCCCGCGCTCTCGGAAGATCACCGCCCATGGCCGCTACGCACATTTCGTGCATGAGTTTGGGGGCCACGTTGGCGGTCACGGAAATCACACCCTTGCCGCCCAACAGCATCAGCACCATGCCGCTGGCGTCGTCACCGCTGTAGACCGCGAAATCCGAGGGGGCGCGCTTGATCAGCTCCGAACCCCGCTCGATGTTGCCGGTGGCGTCCTTGATGCCGATCACGCCGGGTAGCTTGGCCAAGCGCAAGGCAGTCTCGTTGCCGATGTCGGAGGCAGTACGGCCCGGCACGTTGTAGAGAATCAGGGGCAGATCCACCGCCTCGGCAATGGCTTTGAAATGCTGATACAGGCCTTCCTGAGTTGGCTTGTTGTAGTAGGGAGCCACAGAAAGGCCTGCGGTAGCGCCGGATAGTCTGGCGCACTCCGTGAGTTCTATGGCCTCGGTCGTGGAATTCGCTCCGGTACCGGCGATCACCGGAACGCGCCCCGCGGCCTGTTCCACCGCCGTCTTGATCAGCAGGCAGTGTTCCTCGGTGTTGACTGTGGGGGATTCGCCGGTGGTGCCGACAATGACCAGGCCATCCGTGCCCTGCTCGATGTGCCAGTCGATGAGTGCCCGAAACGCGGGCATATCCAGGCTGCCGTTCGGGAGCATGGGGGTGACGAGTGCGACGAGACTGCCGGTAATCATGGCGAAGACTTGTTAGGAAAAATGGGATTTTAACCGAAAGTGAAGTAATCCGACCTTGGGGTATCAAGGCTTGCGTGCGCACAGTCGCTGCATGCAGCGGTGCCGCTCTGCTTCCTCCACGTCCTCGAAGGCGATCACCTGAAGCCGGCCGTGCACGGCTTCCAGCAACTCCCCCGGCAGCAGCAGATGGGCCGGGTTGCGTGGCCGTCCATATTTGGCTTGCCCTAGTGCAAATGTCTCGTAGATCAGCACACCACCTGATTCCAGGCTTTCGCACAATGTGTCGAACAGGGGACGATGCAGATAATTGGTCACCACCACGGCGCCAAATTGTTGTCCGGGATAGGGCCAGGCCTCGCCTTCCAGATCGCACCGAGTCCACTTGATGCCCGGCGTCGCATGAGCGAATCGGGACAGGGTCAGATCGATATCCACTGCCGAAACCGGATGGCCAAGGCCGGCGAGATACACGGCATGGCGCCCATTTCCGCAGGCAATGTCCAAGGCCGAATGTCCCGACGGGATCAAGTTGGCCCAACGCGATACCCAAGGAGAAGGGGTCATTGTCCTGCCATTCCTCTCATGGCACTCATTCCCGCCTCCATGGTCTTCAACCAGAGTTGTTCGATGCCGGCAGGGAGATAGCCAAGGGTGAAAAACAGGACCAGAAAACCCGCTCCCAGTGTGAGAGGGAAGCCCACCGCGAAAATATTCAACTGGGGCGAAGCCCGAGTCATCATGCCGATGGCCAGATTGGTGGCCAGCAGCGCCGCGGTAACCGGCAGGGCAATGTGCAGACCGGTGGAAAACAGGCTGCCTGCCCAATGGACCACAGCGACGAAACCAGCGCTGCTCAAGTTTGCGGAGACTGGAATAGTGTCAAAGCTTTCGGCCAGTGCGGCGATGACCAGATGATGGCCGTTGAAGGCGAATAGGATCAAGGCCGTTGAAAGCACCAGAAATTGGGCCACCACAGGCGTCTGGGCGCCGTTGATGGGATCGAACAGGGTGGCGAAGGACAATCCCATTTGTAGCCCCATGAACTGACCGGCCAACTCGACGGCCGCGAACATGATGCGGAGAGTGAAGCCCAGGGCAGCGCCGATGGCGATCTGTTGCAGCAGGATCAATATGCCGTCGCCGGATACCAGGGGAATCTTCGCGATCGGCGGCAGGATGGGCGCCATGGCGATGGTCAGGACCAGGGCCAGGGCAATCCGCACGCTGACCGGCGCAGAACGGTTGCCCATGAGGGGATCGAAAGACAGCCAGGCAAGAACGCGGACAAAAGGGAAAAGGAACAGGGCGAGCATTCCATCCAGATCGGCGGAGGAAAGCGTGAGCATCAACCAACCAGTGAGGGGATGCTGCCGATCAGACGGGTGACGTAATCCACCAGTAACTGGAGCGTCCAGGGGCCGGTGACCACCAGCACCACGAACATGATCAGCAACTTGGGGATGAACGACAGGGTCATTTCGTTGATCTGGGTGGCGGCCTGGAAGATGGACACCAACAGGCCCGTCACCAGGGATGCAAGCAGCAACGGTCCGGCCGCCAGCATGGCCACTTCCAGGGCCTGACGAACGATTGTGACGACGGTATCCGGGGTCATCCTGAACTCAAATCTCGAAGGTCTGGACCAACGACGCGATGAGCAGGCTCCAGCCATCCGCCAGCACGAACAACATGATCTTGAACGGCAACGAGACCAGCACCGGCGAGAGCATCATCATGCCCATGGACATGAGGACGCTGGCCACCACCATGTCGATGATCAGAAACGGAATGAAGACGATGAAGCCGATCTGGAAGGCGGTTTTCAGCTCGCTGATGACGTAGGCGGGCACCACGACTTTCAGGGGGGTTTCCTCAGGGGAATTCAGGGGCGGTACCTTGGCCAGGCGCACGAACAGGGCCAAATCCTCCTGGCGGGTCTGCTTCAGCATGAACGACTTGAGCGGCTGAGCCCCGCGATCAGCCGCTTCCACCAGACTGATCTTGTTATCCGAGTAGGGTTTCCAGGCAGTCTCGTTGATTTTGTCGAAAACCGGCGACATCACGAAGAAGGTCAGGAACAGAGACAAGCCGACGATCACCTGATTGGGGGGCGCGTTCATGGTGCCCATGGCTTGGCGCAACAGGGAAAGGACGATGACGATGCGGGTGAAGGCCGTCATCATTAGCAGCACTGCCGGCAGGAAGGTCAGCGCCGTCAGAAGAAGCAGGGCTTCGATGCTGAAGGTATAGCTGGTGCTGCCACCGGGCCCCGGCGTGCTGGAGAATGCGGGGATGCCCGACGCGGCCCAGGCCAGGACCGGGAATGACAGGGCGAGGAAAAGGATTACGCGCGGCATGGTCGGGGGATTCTAACGGACTTGGCCATGAGATCGTGGACACGATATTCAGACAACCCATGCCTGCACTCCGGGATGAACCCGGCTATGTCTATGACCGTTTTTGCAGCAGATCCTTGAGCTTGTCGGCGAAACCAGGCAGAGGATCATGGGAGGAGGGCACATAGTTGGCCGGTCGCGTCAGGGTATGCAGTGTATTCACCTGCCCGCCGCCCACACCAAGCAACAACCAGGTTTCACCTACCTCCACCACCACCAGTCGCTCCCGCGGGCCGAGCATCACCCCCCCCACAACCTTCACCACGCCCTGAGCTCCGTTCTGGCCAGGCGAAAATCGGCGTAGGAACCAGAAGAAAACCATCAGGGCCGCGAGAACGATGACCAAGCCTAGCAAGCCCTGGAACAAGGCGCCGCCGGTGGATACGGATGGAGGTTCCACCGCTGCCCCAGCCTGGGCAGCGGTGAAGAAGCACAGCACAAGGCCGGTGCGGCCCGAATACTTCATCGATTGAGCCGACGCAGGCGTTCGGCAGGGCTGATGATGTCGGTCAGGCGAATGCCAAACTTGTCGTTGACAACCACTACCTCCCCCTGGGCGATGAGGCACCCGTTAACCAGCACATCCATTGGCTGGCCGGCCAAGCCATCGAGTTCCACCACGGAACCCTGGGCCAATTGGAGAAGGTTGCGGATGGCGATTTTGGTACGGCCAAGTTCGACATTGAGCTGGACCGGTATATCGAGAATAAGGTCCAGGTTATTGGCTGCCGGCTGGGTTATGCCTGGAGTGAGGTTAGGAAAAATCTGGGCTTTCTGGGGCGCTGGCGCACTACTCTCCGCCGTCATGGCCTTGTCAGCCACTTCCTGTTCTGCCAGGGCGGCGGCCCAATCGTCCTCTCCGCCGGCTTCCGAGGGCGAGCTGGTTTCCTGCTCAGCCAGGGCGGCAGCCCAGTCATCTGCGGAAATATCATCCTGCTTTTGCGCATCCTCGCTCATCGAACGCTCCCAACGCAGGACAACTGATCCTGGCCCTGCAGCACTTGGTCGACCTTAAGCGCCAATTGGCCACTCTTTTGCCCGTAATGGCATTTGAACAGGGGGACGCCATCGACCTGGGCGATCACCGCCTCCGGCACATCCAGGGAAATCACATCGCCCACCTTGAGGTCAACGATCTGCCGCAGGGTGACTGATGTTTGCCCAAGATTCGCCACCAACTCGACTTCCGCATCTTGAACCTGGAGCTTCATTTGAGAAATCCAGCGTTCATCCGCCTCCGCGCGGTCAGCCTGCATGGTGCTGGTGAGCTGATCGCGGATCGGCTCGATCATACTGTAGGGCACGCAAACGTGGAAATCGCCGCCGCCGGAACCCAGCTCGATATTGAAGGTGCTGACCACCACCACTTCCGTGGGCGTTGCGATGTTGGCGAACTGGGTATTCATTTCCGAACGTACGAACTCGAACTGCACGGGATAAATGGTTTCCCATGCTTTGCGCATTTCCTCGAAAACCACTTCCAGAATTTTCTTGATGATGCGCTGTTCGGTGGGAGTGAAGTCGCGGCCTTCTACTCGCATATGGTAACGGCCGTCGCCGCCGAACAGGTTGTCCACAACCAGGAATACCAGGTTGGGGTCAAGTACGAACAAGGCGGTACCTCGCAATGGGTTCATGTGCACCATGTTGAGGTTGGTGGGAACCACCAGATTGCGCACGAACTCACTGTATTTGATGACAGTCACCGGTCCGACCGAGATTTCGGCGGTGCGTCGGATCAGGTTGAACAGGCCGATGCGGAAATTGCGCGCGAAACGCTCGTTGATAATCTCCAACGTGGGCATTCGCCCACGCACGATACGCTCTTGCCGGCCTATGTCGTAGGAACGGACATCCCCCGCCGCTTCCTCGGCCCCAGCGTCCTCAGACTCGCCGGTAACACCGCGAAGTAAGGCATCAACCTCTTCTTGGGAAAGGATGTCGTCTGCCACGTGTCTCCTGCCGGCTCGTCGCTATTGGATGATGAAGGCCGCGAACAGTACCTTCTTCACGCCCTTGCCCTTGCCCTTGGCCCCCAGCACTTCATTGATCTGCTTCTGGACCTCTTCGGCCAACTTGTCCTTGCCTTCCTGCTGGGATAGTTCCTCGGAAGTCTTGCTGGAGAGTAGGCGAATCAAGGCGTCGCGTACCTCAGGCATGTGCGCCTTGATCTTCTCCTGGACCTTGGCATCCTCGACCATGAGCTGGATTTCGGTCTGGAGGAAACTTTGCTGGTCGGCCAGATTGACGGTGAAAGTCTCGAGTTTTTCGTAGATGGGCGCATGTCCCTCGTCGGCATGTTCCCCTTCTTCGCCGTGCTTGGCACCTTCCTCGGCGTTGGGTTTTGACATCAGCAGATATACCCCCGCACCGCCACCGATGACCAGAACAGCTACTACGGCAATGATGATGATGAGAAGCTTGCCTTTTTTCTTTGGCGCTTCGCCTTCGGGTGCGGGGACTTCCTCTTTAGCCATGCCATCCTCTGTTCGAATACGACCAACTTACGGAAATACATGCAAAAACAAAATGTTTCTCGCGCAAGCTTAAGTTCTTTATTACGTCATGACAAGCCAATAGGCAAGCTGAAATGCACAAGCCTGCGCGTGATTCGAGCCAGGTGGGAGAAGCAAGTCGTAATCAGGCGTACAGATCAACCAGGCCAAGGCCACCTGAAGACACGGCACCGTGCCTCAAGTTCTCGGCGACTGCCATATCGATACTGCCGGGGAGCGCGGAAGCCGACACTTCGGGCCGTTCTGCTCCCTTGCCCTGGGAGAATGACTGATCTCGTACATTGGCCTCGCCCAGATTGATGCCGGCCTGGGACATCAACTCCCGCAATTTTGGCAAAGCCGCTTCGATGGCATCCCTGACGGCAGGATTTGCGGAGAAGAATTGGGCGCCGGCTTCGCCTCCTGCCATGGAAAGTCGAATTTCTACCGCGCCCAGTTGCGGAGGGTTCAGTGTTAATTCAGCCACTTGTCCCTGCCGTCCTGCTAGCCAGACCACCTTGTTGGCGAACTCACCGGCAAAGGCAGGGGATTTCACATGCGCTTCCACCGAAACGTTCAGGCGCGATTCAATCTGTCGGAGGGTTTGCTCGAATGGGCGAAGGGCCGATGCGTCCGACGAAGTGGGCAATGTGGCGGACTGGGCCGAAGTCGAGATGTTCGCCATATTCTCTGCTTGGGCCTGGAGCGGATCAGGATCAAGGGTGACCATTTCCGCACCGGGCACCGGCAAGTCTTGCCCGTTGTTGGCGCTATCGTCGGCAGCATTTGCCGATAATGCCGGCGGATTTCCAACTTGTTTGCTTAGATCGGACACGCGGTTTTTCAATTCGCCGATTGTGGCGCGAGATGCCGCTGAGGATGTCTTGCCCGACTCAGAACCAGACTCCTGCACTTGTTGCGCAACATCGCTTGTGGCGGCCTGGATGGCCGTCACCAGAGGAGAGGCGGGAACGGGCTGGGCGCCGGAAGCTTCGGTGGACGCTCCAGCTTCCTTTGGCGCGATTGTCTTATCCGTCGCATTGGTATCGTCGATCCCATCCGCATATCTGGAGGTATCTGCAACCAGAGATTTGGTTACATCCTGAAAGGAAGATATCAAAGGGGATGACTGGACAGTGGTACCTGCCCCCGCTCCATTGGGGTGCTTGAACAGTTCCACAAGATTGACGGCTTTGCCCTTGGGAACACTTCCCGTCGCCATCTGGGATAACAGTACCGAGATGAAACCGGCTTGGCCCAACTCCTCCCCGGATGCTTTGCCGTCTTTCTTGCCAATACCAAGTCCAGCCAATCCGGCAGAATCCAACACTGCAGCAATGTCCGCCATATCACCTCTCCGGTTCAATACGCAGAAATATACGCAAGTATCGTGCCTGAGCCTTAATGTTCAGACTTGGAACCACCTACCAGGTGCTTGCGTAGCGCGGTTTCGTCGGAAATCCGTTGCTCGCGTTTCTCCAGACGTGCCACTTCCTGGGCATGATGGCGCTGGGCGAGCGTCTCGTAGGCCTTGACTTTCTGGCGCAATGCAAGCCAATTGACATGTGCCTCCAACCAGTGGGTGTGAGCCTTGTCCACCTCTCCGGACTGTTGATGGATGGCCCCGTCCATCTTGGCAAGGAACGCATGAAAGTCCCGCAACAGGTGGATTTCCATGCCTTTGGAGCTGGTTCCCGCCAACCGCTGCTGGTACTCCAGTTTGTAACTGTGAAGCTCTTGCAGGCGAGCGCGCGCAGATTCTTCCCGGCGTTTCAGGGTGCGCAGTAAGCGCTCAGCGGCCTCCATGCGATGACGGGAATGCTCCAGCAAGGTTTGCAGCGGGAAGCGCTTGGCCATGTGCGGCGTGGCAGGAATAACGCCGGGATTCGGCTCAGGCTACTTCCTCTGTTTCATCGAGGCGTCGGGCTTCTTCCTCCAGCATCACAGGAATGCCGTCGCGAATAGGGAATGCCAGCCGATCTGCCTTGCAGATCAACTCCCCTGCATCCTTGCGATAAACCAGGGGGCTCTTGCACAAAGGGCATACGAGTATTTCAAGCAGCTTGGGGTCCATGTTTATCCTTCAGTGCATTCAACATAAAGTGTTTTAGCCCCCCGTCCACCTTGGCGTCAACCGCCAGGAACCAGGTATCGGAGCGAGGGAAGGTGGCGCATTTGACCGCATCCTTTTCCGTCATGAGCACAGTTCCATCAGGCAAGTCGTCCGGCACGAAAACATGATGATCGGGAAAAGGGTGCCGCGTGATAGTCAGACCCATTGCCGCCAGGCAATCGAAAAAACGATCCGGGTGGCCAATGCCGGCAGCGGCATGAACGCGTTCTCTCAAAAATCGTTCCGCAGGTACACGCAGATCAGGACGCGCCAGATTGACGAAATCCTTGCTTTCCAGGGACATGGCAAAGCAAGGGACGCCCAGACTCAATCCATTGCCAAAGCCGTTCACAACCACAGCATCTGCGCTCGACAAACGGGACACTGGCTCACGCAGCGGACCCGATGGCAGCAGTCTACCGTTGCCGAATCTCCTTACCCCGTCCACCACGGCGATTTCCATATCACGGGCCAAGGCATAGTGTTGAAGACCGTCGTCGGCCAGGATCACATTCACCTCCGGGTGAGCTGCCAGCAAGAGACGTCCGGCCTCGCCGCGCGAACGGCCAATCCA
>CAZEOR010000063.1:0-10731 GCA_964513695.1 uncultured Thiobacillus sp. | reverse complement strand
GCCGTTGCTGGTGAACTTGAGCGCGTTGGAAAGCAGATTGGTGAGAATCTGGCGCAGCCGTAGCGGATCTCCGGTCACCAGGTCCGGCAGGTTTTCCTGGATGTCGGCTATCAGGCCGAGTTGTTTTGAAGCAGCCTGGGCCGAGAAAAGGCCGATGGTCTGACGGATCAGGCCGCGCAGGTCGAACGGCACCTGTTCCAGATCGAGCCGTCCCGCCTCAATCTTGGAAAAGTCCAGAATATCGTTGAGGATGGCAAGCAGGCTTTCCGCCGAACTGTGCACCCAGCTCAGGTATTCCCGCTGCTCTTCCGTCAGCTCTGTATCCAGGGCCAACGCACTCATGCCGATGATGCCGTTCATGGGCGTGCGGATCTCATGGCTCATGGTAGCCAGAAATGCCGCCTTGGCTGCGCTGGCGGCCTCAGCGGCTTCCTTCGCGGCCATGAGTTGCTGCGCGCCGAGGCGCGATTGAGTCACATCCACGAAGGTCCATAACCGTCCGATCAATTGGCCGTCTTCCATCGACACTGGGTAGCTCCGGGCCGTGACGGTACGCTTGCCGATGAGCGTGAATTCGCTTTGCCGTTCGTGTTCTCGCAGCGTCTGAGAGACCTCTTGGGGATCAGCTTGCAAAATATCCGCCATCTCCAGAACTGAAAGCACGCCGCGTCCATGCAGGTCCAAGCCTTCCGGGATGTGCCAAAGCTGGCGGAAGGCCGGGTTGGCATAGATCACCCTGTCTGAGGGATTAAGGAACAAAACGCCAAATTCCATGGCGGAAAGCAGAGCGGAGAGCCTTGCGTGTTCCTGCTCCAGGGTATGGGTCAGGGTTATCTGTTCATCCCGGTTGGTGGTCAGTTCCTGAATGCGTTCGGAGATGGCGCAGGACATGGCATTGAAAGCGGCACCCAGTTGTCCGATGTCGTCGCTGCCTTCGGAAACCAGCTCGGGGGTGAAATTGCCCTGGGAGACTTCCCGACTGACTCGGGTCAGCTCGGAAAGGTGACGGGTCAGCCAATAGCCCAGCAGTGTCAGCAAGCCAGCCGACAGGAGTATTTCCCCGAGGGCGATGGCGATGCCCTGGGTCATGAGTTGGTGACGGGCGGTGACGATGTGGCTGAGGTCGAGGCCGTAGCGCAGAGTGCCGAGGGGCTGGCCGGCGAGGGAGATGGAGCGTGCCACGTCATACCGCGGAAGCTTGTCCACTTCGTCAAGGCTGAAGGCAGAGTCGATCCGGGGTAATGGTTTTTCCCGGGGCCAGCCGCTGATGGCGACCAATTTTCCCCGGTTGTCGATGACCGCCAGGTAACTGATGCCGGGAACGGCCTGACTTTCGTTCAGGATGGCCTGCACCGTGGCGTAATCGCTTTGCGCCAGGGGGGCGACCAAGGCGGCGTTGAGTACCGGCGCCATCTGGGCGGCGTGACTTTCCGCCTGGGTGGCCAGACTGGCCTGCAGCAGACGCAGACTGTTGGTCACCAGCAGGGTCAGCATGACCGTCTCCACCAGGATGGCGGCCAGCAGCAGGCGGGATCGAACGGTCCGCAGTCGCGGACACCAGCGCATCATTTCTCCTGTTTACGCAGAACCTGTCTGACTTCCTCGGCGTAGCGTTCCATTTTTTCCAGTTCCCTGGAACGCAACTTACGGTAGCCCTCAAGCTTGGTGGATTCGAAATATTTCTTCCCCTCGGGCGATTCTGCGAAGCTCCACAAGGCCTTGTCCACTCCACTCTTTTGCGCCGCCATCCGCCTGTTGAGCAGATATACACGGCCGGCCATGGCTTCGCTCTCTTCCAGGGTGCGCAGTTTGGCTTGGACGTCAGGCGCCAGCTTGCTGAAGTTGGCGGTGGACATGAATCCGGCTGAGGCCTCCCCTGTCAGGATCAGCTGGGCCACGCTGTCGGCCGCGCTGACGTGGCGGATATTGACCTCCTTGATAACGCCCTCATCCTTGAGCCAATGCAGTCCCCATAGGGTGACGAGGGACGATGGGCTCAGCCCCAGCACAGTGGTGCCTTTCAAATCCCTGGCATCGCGCGCACGGCTATTGGTTGCCACCACCGCGATAGCCTTGAAGTCGGCTTTGTAAGTCAGCAGGGGAAAATAGTCGGCATCCGTCTGCAGCATGCGCGCCTGATGCCCGGTGGTAATCACCAGGTCGTATTCCAGGGCCATGGCTCGGCGGGCGAATTCGGTGAAGTCCGGCGCGGTCACGATCTCCACCTGGGTATCCAGCGCTTTTTCCAGATGGAGCCTGAGCGGTTGATACTGCTCAAGGATGACGCGCGCGCTGGTGTGGGGTGCGACACCGATCTTGAAAACGTTGGATGCGGCTTGGGCGAAGCCAGTCAGGAAAACAAAGCTCAAAACCAGAAATCTTGCCAGCAGGCACCAGCCATTCATGCCGAACTCCAATAAACCAGGGGAGCCCTTATAACGGCGCTTATTTTGTCGGCTTTAACGTGCCACAGGCGAGCAACTGGATCAGGTGTCAGACCAGTTGGGGTTTCCCTGTGAGATAACCTTGGCAGAGTTGGAACCCCATATCCAGGCAGAGGGCGGCTTCACCTTCCGTTTCCACACCTTCGGCCAGAGGCACTGAACCAATATCGAGAACGATGTTGACCAATCGGGCCACCATCTGTTGTTTCTTCTCCGAAGCCCGATGGAGATCGCGGATCAGGGCCATGTCGAACTTCACCACCTCGGGTGGGACTTCGGCCAGTTCATTGAGCCGGGACTGACCAGCACCGAAATCGTCATAGGCGAACAGGATGCCCATATCCTTCAGGCGTTGGGCCATGACCTTCATCTTGTCCACTTCCGCCACGGCGGTTTCGTGGACTTCAAGGATGATTTCCATGTTGGGCGCCAGCGCACTGATGTCAGTCAAAGACTGGTATAGCGCCTCCGTGAACATTTCTTTGGGATGGCTGTTCATGAACAAACGCAGTTTCCCTGGTCTCAGGGCGGCGGCACGGGCACCAGCGGCCCGAAACGCCTGGCTCAATTCGACTTCCTTGCCCAGTGTGGTGGCCAAAGACAAGAGACGGATAGGGGCCTGAGGCAGCGCGCTGTGATTTCCCCGGCCAAGCACTTCATATGCGGCAAGGGAGCGGTCGCTGAAATTCACGATGGGTTGATAGGCGACCGTAAGCAGATCCTGGTCCAGCATCTCCAGAAACTCCTTCTCCTGGAGAAGAAAGCTTTCCGGCAGATCCATGCTGCGGCTGAAGAACATGGTGTGATCGGCTTGCTCTCCCCCGCTTTCCACCTTGGGTGCCGCCTTGCGTTTCAAGCGGAATTCGGATGTGCCGAAGTGCAGGATGTCGCCTTCCTTCAGGCTAGCGGCTTTCTCAATACGCTGGCGATTGACGAATGTCCCGTTGGTGCTTCCCAGGTCGGTCACACGAAGCCCGCCCTGTCCATCCGCCTCGATCTGGGCATGGACACGAGAAATGTCCTTGGATGCCACGGCGAGCTCGCAACTCGCGTCGCGACCCACACGGAACGGTAGTTGCTCGATGGGGATGAGAAGGTTGTTGCCGCCGGCTGCCGCGCCTTCCAGGTACCAGGATTCAATCATGATCGCTCAGTTCTTTCTCGCCAGCCGTTCCAATGCCAGGCCGATCTGGCGTTCCGCCGGAGCAAACCCAGGGTATTGGCCCAGTAGTAGTTTGAATGTCTCGATTGCGGCATCAAAGTGCTTTTCATCCATCTGCCGCAGTCCGTTTTCGTACAACGCCCAAGCGGCGGGAGGGAACGGTATTCCGCCTTGCCCAGCAGTGAATTGGCTGCCCTGGCGGCGCGCGATGAGTCCCGCCAGATTTTCGATGTCCACCAGCAACTCTTCTTCCGCACCGGTCATGGGTTCGGACAGGAGAATCTGGGAGGTAGCCGTATCCACCAAACGGACATCCACCCGGATGACAGGCCCCAGAGCAATGTACTCGCCGAAGATCATGCCGCTGGCGCCGAGGATACGGCCCAGACGCAGGCGCGCATCTTGATCGGCGACGGCGCTGGAGCCCAGTTTCTGCTCGTCCAAGAGTTCCCGCAGACGCACCCGTTCGACGATTCGGAGCCCGGGGCTTTGGGCAAGCTTGGACAAAAGCGCTTCCGGCAGAACACGTGCGAGATGCTCCACGCCCTGGATGGCGTCCATGGAACCGACCGTATTGTTGTCGAAATCCCACAACACGAGGGTGCCTTCCCCCCTGGCGGGGAGAATTACCAGGACGGCAATCAGGGCAAGGAGAACACGCCGCATGGATTTTCAGTCCTTCTGGATGACACGCTGGTTTTTCTCCCAGGCACCGACCTTTTCCAATGATTTTGCATAGGCCAGACCATCCTGAACCTCGGTCACCTTCAACTGGCCAAGCTTGGTTTCCTTATAGCCCAGGATCTTGCCGTTCAACTCGACCGGCTCTGGCTTGCCCAGCACGTTGAACTGCTGGCCCGCTGTCACACCGTGCTTCTTGCCCAAATTGAGCACCACCGTGTCTCCGTCAACCATGGCGATACGGCCCTTCATAGGATATTTCTCCCGAATGGTCTTCGCCATCTCAGTCGCCATCTTGCCGGCCAGTGCAACCGGATCGGGAGCGCCAGCCAGTTTTTCGGAAACCGAGAGGGCGATGCCGGTGGTTTCGGTATCAATCAGGCGCAGACTGGCCTGACCCTGAGTCTCGGTATTGCGCACACTGCCGGCGGCGGTCAAGCGGGCTGCCAGAATACGACCTAGCTTGAGTTGGGTATCCGGATCGGCAAGCTCAGAGGAACCCAGTCGCAGTTCGGCCAGCAGCTTGTCCAACAGGGCGCGGTCTACCACCTGGATGCCCTTGGCTGCCAAGGCCGCCTGCAATTCGTGCTGGAGCACGCCCTCCAGACCGATGCGTCCTGACAGGGACGCGGGGCCTTCCTCGCGGAAACCCAGCACGCTCACCACAACGGGCGGCGTGGTCCAATCGTCAACAGGAGCCTGGACCTTGCGGGTTTGCTGTTCCTTGAAGCGGGCGGCCAAGTCCTTGACGGTATCGTCGATGTAACGCTGGCGCTCCAGATCCTGCTTCTGGGCCATGGCTTCCTGAGCCTGACGCATCAGGCTGTGCAGCAACTTATCACCCGGATCGAGCACCTGAGCCTTGCGCAAGGTTTCCAGAGCCTGCTTGGGGTCGCCGGTTTCGGTTTGAAGGGCGCCCAGATTACTTATGGCCTCCACGGAATGGGGATTCTCTTTAGCGGCAGTCTTGAAAGAGGCCAGAGCGATCTTGGGCTCCTTCTTACGCAGGAGATTGCCCTGAGCCAAGTTGGCTTCGGCACGTTGGAAGCTGAAGTCGCCCGAGGCATCTTCCCGCGTCGCCACAGCCAGGGACTGCTCGGCCTTGACACTGTCACCTTGCTGATTGAGGGCACGCGCACGAATCAGGTTGGCTGCCACGCGCTTGGGAGCCTGAGCGAGAACGGCATCTGCTTCCTTGAGGGCTTCTTTGGCCTGTCCTTTGGCAAGCAAGGTTTCGGCAAGCCCCTCATGTCCACGCAAGGCGGCTTCCTTGTCCGTGCTTCTGGTCAGGACGGCGAAGACTTTTTCGGCTTCCTCGGTCTTGCCTTCCCTGAGCAGGCTGTATCCCTTCCCCGCCTGGGCGAGAGAACCGCCGCCCGCCTTCTCGGCGGACTCGAAAATATCCTTGGCGATGCCCGGCTTCTTGCGCTGAAGCTGTTTTTCAGCGAGAGAAACCAACACCGCCTCCGTGGAAGCGCCACCGCCCTGCATCGCACTGAGAATCTCACCGCCCGGCCCGGTCACATAGGTGGTGGGAAGAACATACTGAGCGTTATATCGGGCCAGAGTTTCCGTGTCCGCCGCGAGGATTTGGATATTCCCCCCAGAGACTGGGATGGCTTTCTTGAGGGTGGCCAGATCCTGCTTGCCAAGGGCGAGTATGCGGAGCGAGTCGCCGGGATGACGGGTAGCGATCTGTTTCAGTTGCTCCAGTCCGGTCAGGCAAACGGGGCAGTTCTGGGTGGAAAAAATGTAGACAATGCCCAGATCGGTACTTTCCAAGCTTTTGTTGGTTACCTTCGCACCACCCGTCGAATCCAGGTTGAAGGCAGGAAGCGCGTCTCCCTTTTTCGGCGCTGCCGATAATCCAGTGCTGGAAAGCAGGATCATGAGGGTTAGGGCAAGTGGTTTCAGGCGCATGACTTCCTCCTTGACTATGGTTGCTGCGGGCAACGGGACCAACTCTTTGATAAGGCTCGCATATTCATTGTAGTGGCGTCAAAGTGGCTTGGAAGGGGGTTTCTTTTCCATTGACGACTTCAACGCTGGATTCCAACGGATTATGGCCTTCTTTGCGAATAACGATCTGATGGACGCCGACTGGAACTTCAATTTTCGCGGGCGTCACGCCACCGAACTTGCCTCCATCGATCAGGACTACCGCGCCAGCGGGCTCCGATTCGATAGCGACCCACCCCAACGAATTGGCGGAAACAGGCGTCGGCAATGTTTCTCTAGGGGATTCCTTGCCAGAAAGCATGAAGAAGGCTGTCGCCCCGGACACCAGCAAAGCGCCGGTGAGAATCGCCGCCAGCAGGCCGTTGGAAAGAGGTTTTTTTACTGCCGGTGACGCAAAGACCGTGGCCATCGGATCGTTCACCACCGGGCGCTGGCCGCTCATCGTGATGGTTTTATCCGGCGCACTGGAAGACGAGATAGCCACCGTAGCATCTGGCGACGCATTGGAGGCAACAACATTGGGGGCGGCAACACTGGGAGCTACAACAATCGTAGCGGCGGGGGACGACACCATGACGGTGGCATCCGAAGAGGTATCGACGGGCATCGGCCGACCGGCCAGGGCCGCATCCAGGGCCTGAGCAAAAGCGCGGGCATCCTGAAAGCGCTCATCTGGCCGCTTCGCCAGCGCTTTGGCGACAACGGCGTCGAACACCGTAGGCAAGGTGATATTGAGTTCGGAAGGCGGGATGGGCGTCTCGCGCAACACCTTGTGCATGATGGTGGCGAATGAATTGCCGATGAAGGGTTTTTCCCCTGTCAGCAGTTCGTAAAGCAACACGCCGGTGGAAAACAGGTCGGAACGTCCGTCCACCCGTTGGGCCATGAACTGCTCTGGCGACATATAGCTGGGTGTGCCCAGAACATTGCCGGCTTGAGTAAGGGTCGAGGATTCCAGCCGGGCGATGCCAAAATCGGTGACTTTGATACGGCCATCCTTGAGCACGACGATGTTGCTGGGCTTGATGTCCCGATGCACGACGCCATGGCTGTGGGCAAATCCGAGTGCGTCGAGCAGTTCGTCCATCATGTGGACGATGCCGGGCAGGTCGAAACGGGCCTCCTCGGCGATGAACTCCTTCAACTCCTTGCCCTGAATCAGTTCCATGGCGATGAAGACACGATCACCATCTTCACCATACTCATAGACTTGGACGATGTTGGGGTGATTGAGGCGGCCGGCCGCCTGGGCCTCCTTCTTGAAGCGCGCCAACAAGGTGGATTTTTCGTTCCCCTCCAGCAGATCGGCGCGTAACGTCTTGATCGCGACCTCTCTTTCGATAAGGGGATCGAAGCCGCGATACACAATTCCCATTGCCCCTCGACCCAACTCTCCGAGGATGCGGTACTTGCCTAATTGTTGCGTATCGTCACTCATGCTGCGCTCACGCTATTTCCCTAACCAACGCCGTACGGCGGCTGCCTGCGCCGATGGTGGCGCAAGATCCAGATATTTTTGAAAACTCGTGCGCGCGGACTCCCGGTCGCGCAAGCCTTCGGCGTAGATCACACCTAGATTCAGATAGGCCAGGGCGAAGCCAGGCTCGGATGAAATGGCGCGCACCAGGGTGTCGCGCGCTTCCTTGTGCCTCCCTTGCCGATAAAGCGCCAGAGCCAAGTTGTTCAAGGCTTCCGGATAAGGCGATTTTTTCAGGTTCGCCGTCTCGAAATGCTCGCGCGCCTCGTCCAACCGCCCCTGTTCCAGGCGGAGCAGCCCCAGATTGTAATAAGCCTCGGCGGCCCAGGGAGCAAGAATCAGGATGTCACGATATCGCTGAGCCCGGACCTCGATGTCCGTGGCCGAACTCGCCTCGGCCCACAATTTGGCCAGATGGGCGTCGAAGCTTTTTGCATTGACCCCTTTGGCCACCAGCAAGGCGTCGATGGCCTCGGCCGGCACGGCAAAATTGATGCCATTGGATTCCGTCAGGCGGCCATGCATCACACCTATCACCTCGCCCCTGCCATTTACCAGAGGCCCCCCGCTATTCCCCTGGTTGATGGCCAAGTCTGTCTGGATCAAATGCTGTCCGCGAATGACCCGGTCCGGGTGACTGACCACACCGCGCGTCAAGGTATGAGACAAACCCAATGGGCATCCCACGGTGAAAACTTCCTCGCCCAGGGCAAGCGGCCGGTCATTCATGGCCAGGGGACTGGGACCCGCGGCCGCAATACGGATCAGGGCCGCATCGCGGGATTTGTCGACAGCGATCATTTGAGCCTGGGCCTGCCCGCCCTCTGGCATATGGACAAATATACGGCGCGCGCCTTCGACCTGATGCCTGGCCGTTGCGAGCACCCCTGGTGCCACGAAAAAGCTGGAACCAATAGCTTGGCTGCCGTCGGCGAATTCGCTGACCAGGCAAGCCACCCGGTTACTGACCCGTTCATAGGCATTTTCGGCGACGGCGCGCATCGGCATGGATATCAGCAAGCAGGCCAGGAAGACGCGAAGCATGTGGCCCCGTTCAGAAAGCCTTGCTGATCATGGCGGTAATCTGGGCACGCTTGTAATCCGTCAGCGCGTTGCTCGAATCGTTGCGGGTCAGGTTTACACCCAGCGCGGCGGTCAGGCCTTTTTTGTCCAGGGGTTTGGAGAAGTTCAGATTGAGCTGGTAGCGCCAGTCTCGACGAGTATCGGCACAGCCGGAACAGCCCAGGATGACATAGAGGGGATCCGCGCCGCCGTATTCCACCCGCGTGACCGAGGGTTGCACATAAAGGGACACCTCCCAGGGCAGGCGCGTGAACCAACCCAGGCTGACTCCATAGGAAGAGGCGTCGAAATAGTCCTGCCCGGTCTCTTCCTTGCCCAGACGCAGGCCAGGCTGTATGAAGCCACCCCCCTCCAGCTGCCTGCGCACAGACACATTGAGGGCATAGGCTTTTCCGTCGCGATCACTCGAATTTCTACGATAAGCGTTCTCGGCGAAGGAGAGGCCGGCATTCACCGAGGTTTGCTTATCCAGGGCATAACGAACCTGAGGTGCGAGACCAAGGCTATGGTTGTAATAATCGTGGCCGACTTCCACGTAATCGATGATCAGCGGCGTGGAGATCACCCATTTATCGCGCTTCCAGGCCGGTCCGGTGGAAGCCGAAAGAATTTGCTGATCGCTCTGGTCTTGTCGGTTGTAATCCAGAATATAAGCAGAGATTTCCGCCTGCCAGGCGAAACCCGGATCGATAGCGTGGGTGTAATTGAAATTTCCGGTCAGCCCCCAGGCGTGGTCACTTTTCCCAGTCATGCCACTTAGATTGAAGCCCGGCAGGGCGGAAACACTGGAGTCAGGGCCGGTATTCACATTGCTGTCATACAAGAAGCTGGCTGCCACCCTGGCCTGCCAAGGCCGCTGTGCGGCGATCGAGTCGAGAAAGCGTTGGATGTTCTCGCCCACTGTCGGAGGTGGATTGGTGGCTTGCACGGAACGGAATTCTTCCCTCGCCTTATCCCGCTCTCCCAGGGCCAGATAGGCCCTGGCCAATTCAAGCCTGACGCGGGGCAGGTCCGGATTTTTCGCCAGCATGGCCTGGTAGTGCTCCACCGCCTCGGCGGGGCGCTTCAACTGCATGGCGCACTGGCCCAGCATGAAACGGATATCCAGATCATCCCGGTTGGCATCCAGGTTGGCTGCGAGCAGCTCATGGGCCTCCTTGAATCTGCCCGCATTCATATGAGCCAGCGCCTGGCGTTTGTATGCCGGCGGAGCTTTCTTCGTTGCCAGCGGCGCTGGCTCTGCGGCCATGGCTGGCGCAATGAATTGCAAGGCGAGGCACGAGCAAAGCAATGCGTGAGCAGGTAAGTTACGAACCATTTTTTTCATGGTGTTTCAATCCTATTGTGAAGCGCTGGTCCCGATGAAGACGCCCACACCTTTGTCGCCGTTGATATGGTTGATGCGCCAGATTCCACCGACTTCTTGCGCGGCCGGACCATAGAAGGCCCCATTCATCTTGCCGCTGGAAACGTTCCCAGTCACATCCATGTTCAACTGGAAGCCATTGCTGCCGGGAGTCCACGTATTGCTCTGATTGAAGGTGGCCGTGTTCAGCCAAGTGCCCGGAGCACCCCCGACATAATCGAGGTTGCTGAAACTGCCCGCGACTCGACGATCCAGGAAATCGACCGTCATGGACATGCTACCGGCCACGTGGCGAGAATCCCCGCCCGTATCAAGTGCGTCACCAATGACCCGGCCACTGTAACTGGCTGAGCCGGAATTGGGGATTGCCGCCCCCGGAGTGAGCTCGCCCGCCACCCAATAGCCAAAGGACTCTGTGGTGATATCCGATACCGCGTTGACAACCGTCGAACCCCATTCGCCCCAACTGGCGTACTGGTACTGCCCCTGCGCGTTCTGATCGGAATAGATGTATTGCGAGTCGTTGGTGAATTCACCGCGGGTTATATAAAAGTTATCC
>CAZEOR010000062.1:0-10863 GCA_964513695.1 uncultured Thiobacillus sp. | reverse complement strand
TCCAAGTCTTGTACCTTGATATTTCGTCGATCAGCAAGTTCGCGCAGCATAGGTGCCATCGCTGGGGAAGCTTCGATACGTTCACCGTTCATGAAAAAAATGCGGGTCCGGAATAGAAGCTGGCTACGCGAATCGAGTTTTATTCCCTTATTGGCGATCGCTTTGCGAAAAGCGGACTGTGACAGGGGGCGTCGGGGCGGGTCAAAGAATATGTGGACTTTGGGTTCGCTGAGGTATCGCCCAAGAAAGTCGGTAATGTCGTGCTTGCCCCAGTGCACTGCCTTGATCGTTCGGCTAACCCATTCCAGCAGATCTGACGGGATTTCAGCTGGATGGCTGGGGACTCTCAGGTCCTGATCGGTGTATATGCCTTCCGGTTTCAGGTTGTCCTGTAGGTAGGTTAGAAATTGGCCGACGATTTCATCGGCTTTGGGGGCGCGGAATCCGATTGACCAAGTCATGCAGTCGGTGAGGGCTACACCGTTATGAGCAAATTTGGGCGGCAGATAAAGCATATCGCCGGGTTCCAACTCCCAGGATTGATCCACGCGAAAATATTTAAGTATGCGCAGGGGCGCTCCATCGACCAAGGTCAAGTCATCCTGGCCGCTGATTTCCCAGCGTCTCCGGCCCAGGCCCTGGATCAGGAACACATCATAGGAATCGAAGTGGGGGCCGACGCCCCCGCCTGGCGGCGCGTAGCTCACCATCAAATCATCCAGGCGAGCGGCCGGGATGAAATCGAAACTGTGGAGCAGACGATCGCAATCCGGCAGAAGGTGGTTGACGCCGGAAACAAGCAAGCTCCAGTTTCGTTTCGGAAGGGTATCCAATTCTTCTTTTTCGAACGGACCGTGTTCCAACAGCCATTGGCCGCGCTGTACGCGGACCAGACGACTCTCCGCGTCATCGCGGCAGGCCAGTTCGGACAAACCATCTCGCCCCAGCCAACTTCCAAATCCAGGCAGGGCCTGGCGCACCAACAGCGGTTTTTTCTGCCAGTACTCGGACAGGAATTCTTCCGGGGACATCCCTCCAAGCAGCCGTGACAAGGAAAACTCAGTGATGGAAAAGCCTGAACCGGCCGGGAAAGATTTGCCCATATAATGCTTTCGAGATATCCCGAGGAGGGGAACCATGCTGCAAAGTGGCGAGAATGCGCCCGATTTCGAACTGCCCGATGCGGATATGACCATCGCCAAATCGGCGGATTACCGTGGAAAGCCGCTCGTACTGTTCTTCTACGTGCGGGATGATACGCCCGGCTGTACGACCGAAGCCATTGAGTTCAGTGACCTGGAAGGCGACTTCGCACGCATGGATTGCGCCGTCGTGGGGGTGTCCCGCGATGATTGCATCCGGCATGGCGCATTCCGCGACAAGCACGGTATCACCGTGCGCCTGCTTGCCGACAAGGATGGTGTTGTCTGCCAGGCTTATGGCGTGCTGATCAATCGGGAGGTCGATGGCGTGATGCGCGAGAGCGTCAGCCGCAGCACTTTCATCATCGATGCCGGCGGCAAGGTCCGCCATGTGCTCCAAGGTGTGACGCCCAAGGGGCACGCGGCGGAGGTTCTCAAACTCGTCAAGGAGCTCTAAGTGCTGATCGGCAAGGATACTGTGGTCACCCTGACCTACCAACTCACTACGCTCTCGGGCGAACAACTGGAAGAGGCCACGACGGAATCACCTGCCGCCTACCTGCACGGTGGTTATGACGGCATTTTTCCCAAAGTCGAGGAGGCCCTGGAGGGCAAGGCCGAGGGAGCGGAAGTCGACCTGGTGCTGGAGCCGGAGGACGCCTTCGGTGAATACGATGCCGAACTGGTGCGTATCGAGCCCGCCGATGCATTCCCCGAAGAAGTGCATGTCGGTATGCAGTTGGAAGGGGCGAGTGAGGATGGCCAGCATGTCATGCTTTATACCGTCACTGACGTGGCGGACGGCAAGGTGGTCGTGGACGGCAATCATCCCCTGGCCGGTCAGAGTCTGCGCCTGCAATGCGTGGTCAGCGCGGTGCGCGCGGCATCGCCCGAAGAAGTGACCCACGGCCACGTGCATGGCGCCCACGGACATCATCATTGAAAAAGCGGGAGCGTGGACTCCTGTAGAATATGCCCCCCTTGCCTGACCCGAATCCATCATGAAAGTCACTTTTCTCGATTTCGAGCAGCCTATCGCCGAGCTGGAGGTGAAGATCGAGGAGTTGTCCGAGGTGCAGAACGACCCGGCACTTGACATCTCCGAAGAGATCGAGCGGCTGCGCAAGAAAAGCGCGGCACTTACCAAACAGATCTACGGCAAGCTGAATGCCTGGCAAATTTCCCAGGTGGCGCGCCATCCCCAGCGCCCTTATACCCTGGACTATATCCAGGGCCTGTTCACAGAATTCGAGGAATTGCACGGAGATCGCGCCTTCTCCGACGATCCCGCCATTGTCTGCGGTATGGCCCGTTTCCAGGGCGAGCCTGTGGTGGTGATCGGCCACCAGAAAGGCCGTGACACCAAGGAACGCCAGTACCGCAACTTTGGCATGCCTCGGCCCGAGGGCTATCGCAAAGCGCTACGCCTGATGCGCCTGGCTGAGAAATTCCGCCTGCCGGTATTCACCTTCATCGACACTCCTGGTGCCTATCCTGGCATCGATGCGGAAGAGCGCGGCCAATCCGAGGCCATCGCCCGCAATCTTTATGTCATGGCCGAACTCAAGACCCCGGTGATCTGCACCGTCATCGGTGAGGGCGGGTCCGGCGGCGCCCTGGCCATCGGCGTCGGCGATGCCTTGGTCATGCTTCAGTACGCAACCTACTCTGTCATTTCGCCTGAAGGCTGTGCATCCATTCTCTGGAAGAGCGCGGAGAAAGCGTCCGTGGCGGCGGAAGCCCTGGGTATCACCGCGCCCAAGCTAAAAAACCTCGGCCTGGTCGATCTGATCGTCAACGAGCCGCTGGGCGGTGCCCACCGGGATCCGGAAGCCATGATGGAATCCCTGCGCAGTGCGCTGTCCGATGTGCTTGCCAATGTTCGCGAGCGGCCCCTCAACGCCCTGCTCAACGCCCGCTACGCCCGATTGATGGGCTATGGCAAATTCAAGGAAGGTCGCACCTGATCCCGCGCCGCGTTCAGGCCTCGGTTTGAACGTGGCTTTGAGCGGTCCGGCTGATCGGGTCGCCGCCTGCATCAGCCGTCATTTGCCAGCCGGCGGGCGAGTGACCGTGGGGTATTCCGGCGGGCTCGATTCCTCGGTCCTGCTGCATCTGCTGGCTGATCTGAGAGGTCCGCTCGGCTATATGCTGTCGGCCGTTCATATCCATCACGGCTTGTCCGCCAATGCCGACGCCTGGGCTGCCCACTGTGTGCGGACCTGCGAGGAATTGGATATTCCTTTGCGCGTCATTCGGGTTGAATTCAAACCGGCTGGCGAGGGCCCTGAGGCATCAGCCAGATCGGCCCGCTATCGGGAGTTCGCCCGGCTAGATACGGATTGTCTTGCTCTGGCCCATCACCGGGACGACCAGTCGGAAACCGTGCTTCTTCAACTCTTGCGCGGCGGTGGCCTGAAAGGCCTGGCGGCCATGCCGGAGGCGCGCCTGCTGGAGGGAGGGCGGATTCTTCTGATCCGCCCCTTACTTGAAGTGGCCCGCGCGGACTTGGAAAACTGTGCCCATGCACGGGGGCTTGCCTGGATCGAGGATGAGAGCAACCGCCAGACGCATTTGTCCCGCAATGCCCTGCGACATGAGGTTCTGCCCCTGATCGTGCGCCATTTTCCCGACGCGGCCGGTGTTCTCTCCCGGAGCGCTGGGCAATTCGCCGAGGCGGCCGGCTTACTGGACGCGCTGGCGGATATGGACGGGCATCAGGCCGAGTGGTCGGACGGGCTGGAAATCCGTTGTCTCGCGGCCTTGCCGGAGCCCCGAGCACGAAACCTGTTGCGCCGCTATCTCGAACAGTCGGGCGCCACTTTACGCAAGGACGGATTGCGGGAAGCATTGCGGCAAATTCTCGAAGCTCGCCCGGATGCCCAAGTGGAACTGGCCTTCGGCGATGTGACGTTGCGCCGCTATCGAGGCTGGATAAGGGCCATCGCTTCAAAAGCGGGTTGGTCAGGAAGTCACGCGCAGGCTTCCTACGGTCCGCCCTGGGCGTGGCAAGGTGAGGCAGCCCTCGATCTGGGCGGTGAGGGCAAACTGATTCTGGAGCCGGTGGAGGCGGGAGGTATCCGGCTCGGGCCGGGGCAGGTCGCTGTCCGTTTCCGCCAGGGCGGGGAGCGTTTTCGTCCGGATGCGCGGCGGCCGCGCCGGATGGTGAAGGATCTGTTGCGGGAGTACGCGGTTCCACCCTGGCAAAGGGGGCGCCTGCCCCTGATTTATGTCGGCGATCGACTCGCCTGGGTTGCCGAAATCGGCCCGGACGCCGATTTTCTCGCCGGCCCCGGAGAGCGGGGCTGGCACATCACATGGGTACAGGACTAACCAGGCCTATTTGCTCGGATTGGCTGGGTAAGCTGTGGTGACCAGGGCACTGTAGCCCAGCTTGCGTATTTCCGCCTGGGCTTTTTCCGCTTCCTGGCGATTCAGGAAGGGGCCAAGCTGTACTCTGGCTTCCAGATGGGCGCGGATGCCTTGCTTGGTTAGTTTTTCCACCATCTCACGGGCGTTGTCCGGATTGCTGAACACACCGAGTTGAACCACGAAGCCCTTTCCGGCAGGAACCGCCTGGGGCTGGGCGGGTGGAGTCGCAGCGGGCGGCGCTGGCTGGGGGGAGGCTTTGATGGGGGGGGCGGTTACGGGTCGAACGACCGTCGCTGTGGTTTGCTGGGCTGGCGGCGGTGCCTTGGGTGAATTGCTGACCTTGGGCGGCGGTGGGGGTTCGGCCGGGGCTGCTTGGCTGGCCGGCGGGGCGGAGGGCTTGTCGGAAATGGATTCGGTCACCTTGCTGCCCCCTGTTTCCGAAGTCGGAGGTTCAGTCATTGGAGGTGCGTTTTCCGGCGGGGGAGCTGGCACGATGGGGGCTGGGGAAGTGGTTTGGGGTGGTGGGGTTTTTTCCTTGACAGCACCCTGATCCAGCCACCATAGGCCTGCCAGGGCGGTGGCGGTCACCGCACCGGCGATGCCCAGTCTCAGTAGCGCTTTTTTTCTGACGTCCTCGTTTTCAGGCATCCCGTTTTCGGCAGCCATTCATGTCTCCTCGCGGTGGCTTGTGCTCGCGCCCAGGACCGGCGCGCCGCCTTTATTCTAGGGGCGTTTCATGGTAACGTGCGCGCGCTTTTTCATGTAATTTCAAAGATTTCCTTCTGGCTTTTCCCTCGTTTCCCATTCCTTCCGGAGAAAAACAACATGGCTGTCGAACGCACCCTTTCCATCATCAAACCCGATGCCGTCGCCAAGAATGTGATCGGCAAGATCTACTCCCGTTTCGAGACCAACGGCTTGAAGATCGTGGCCTCCCGCATGGCTCACTTGTCCCGTGCCGAAGCCGAGGGTTTCTACGCCGTGCACAAGGGCCGTCCCTTCTTCAACGACCTGGTGGCTTTCATGACCTCCGGCCCGGTGATGATCCAGGTGCTGGAAGGCGAGGGCGCCATCGCCAAGAACCGTGAGCTGATGGGCGCCACCGATCCCAAGAAGGCCGAAGCCGGCACCATCCGCGCCGATTTCGCCGAGAGCATCGACGCCAACGCCGTGCACGGTTCCGATGCCTCGGAAACCGCCGCCGTGGAAATCGCCTACTTCTTCCCCGCGTCCCAGGTGTTCTCCCGCTAAGCGGGGTTTCAAGCCCTTGAACCGCGTCAATCTGCTCGATTTCGACCAGGCCGGACTCGTCGCTTTCTTCGAAAGCATCGGCGAGAAGCCCTTCCGCGCCCGCCAGGTGCTGCACTGGCTGCATCAGTACGGCGCCGACGATTTCGAGCGGATGACAGACCTGGCCAAGTCCCTGCGCGCCAAGCTGCCCCAGGTGGCCGAGATCCGGCCGCCGGTGCTGGGCCACGAACAGCGTTCCAGCGACGGCACGCGTAAGTGGCTGCTGGAAGTGGGGCCGAACAACCGAGTCGAAACCGTGTTCATTCCGGAGGACGACCGCGGCACCCTGTGCGTGTCCAGCCAGGTAGGCTGCGCCCTGGATTGCGCCTTCTGTTCCACCGGCAAGCAGGGTTTCAACCGTAACCTGTCCGTGGCCGAGATCATCGGCCAGCTCTGGTGGGCGAACCGGGCCCTGGGCCGCGATCCCAAGGGCGAGCGCATCATCTCCAATGTGGTGCTGATGGGCATGGGCGAGCCCCTGCTCAACTTCGACAATACCGTGGCGGCGGTGTCCCTGATGCTGGACGACCATGCCTATGGCCTGTCACGGCGTCGGGTCACCATCTCCACCTCCGGCATCGTTCCGGCCATGGACCGGCTGCGCGAACAGATGCCAGTGGCCCTGGCCGTGTCCCTGCACGCGCCCAACGACGCCCTGCGTGATGAACTGGTCCCGATCAACCGTAAGTACCCCCTCAAGGAACTCATGGCCGCCTGCAAACGCTACGTCGAGGACGGCCCGCGCGATTTCATCACCTTCGAGTACGTCATGCTGGAAGGCGTCAACGACCAGCCGGAACACGCGGAGCAGTTGCTGCGCCTCACCCGCGACGTGTCCTGCAAGTTCAACCTGATTCCCTTCAATCCCTTCCCCCAGTCCGGGTTCCGGCGTTCTTCCGCCGAGACCGTGCGGCGCTTCGCCAGTCGATTGATGGCGGAAGGAAAGATCGCCACCACGCGCAAGACACGTGGCGACGACATTGACGCCGCCTGCGGCCAGCTGGCCGGCCAGGTGGAAGACAAGTCGCGGCGCGGAATGAAACGCATGGAGTTGGCGGCATGAAGCGGGTATTCGACCTGGCCCTGCTGGTGTTTCTGTTGTCTGGATGCGCCGGCCACCAACCAACGGACAGCACCAGTCCGGAGACGCGTTCCAGCAACGACGACAATGCCCAGGCCCGCATCCATACCGAACTGGGTGCTGGCTATTTCTCGCGCGGCCAGTACGCCGTTGCGCTCCAGGAGTTGAGGAAAGCACGCGAGGCGGATGCCGGCTATGCACCCACCTACAACATCCTCGGTCTGGTGCACGGTGACCTGCGTGAGGACAAGCAGGCCGAGGACAATTTCCGCCGTGCCATCGACCTTTCGCCGAACTATTCCGAGGCCCACAACAATTTCGGCCTGTTCCTGTGTCAGCGCGGCCGGGTGCCGGAATCCCTGGCGCGCTTCGAGGCCGCGTTGGCCAATCCTCTCTATGTCACACCGGAAAAGGCCCTGGCCAATGCCGGCATGTGCGCCTTGGAGAAAGGGGACCTGGCCCAGGCCGAGGTGTATTTTATCCGTGCCCTGAAGCGTGCCTCGGACCTGCCTACCGCACTGCTGGGCATGGCCGAGGTGCATTTCCGCAATGGCCGCTGGCTGGCTGCCCGCAGTTTGCTGCGTCAGGTCGGTGAGACGAACGAGCACGCCGCCCAGGCTCTGTGGCTCGGGGTGAGGGTGGAACGCCGCCTGGGTGATCGGGAGGCTGAAGCCAGTTATGGCGCCCAGTTGCGCCGGCGTTACCCTGAATCCATGCAAACCCAATGGCTGATCACCGGCCAATACGATCAGGCGGGGAGCCTGTTATGAGCGAAGCATTTCAGCCCGGCTTCGGTGCGCGCCTTAAAGCCGGCCGGGAGGCGAAAAAACTGGCTGTGGCCGATGTGGCCGCCAAACTCAAACTGACCTCCCGCCAGGTGGAAGCCCTGGAGTCGGAGGATCTGAGTCATCTGCCCAGCGAGGTCTTTGTGCGCGGTTTCGTGCGCAACTATGGCCGGCTGGTGGACGTGGATACCGACAGCTTGATCGCGCCCGTGGATGTCCAGGCCGCTGTGGCCGAAACCATCACCGCCCCCAGCGCCGGTGTGACTTTCGCCAACAGCGGCATCCGGCGCTGGGTGGTGTTGCCCCTGATCGCTTTGGCCGTGTTTCTGATTCTGGTCGCGGCCCTTTACCACTGGTTGCGGCAGGGCGAGGACTCCCTCGTGGTGGCCGAGCCCGCCACCCCCGCGCAACCTCAGCTCCAACCGGCTGTTCCCGCTCCACCAGTCAATCCCGCTCCGGTGGAATCCCAGACTCTCCAACTGACACCGGATGCGGTGGTGGTGCCCGACGGGACGCCAGCCGGCATGCCGCCCGCTTCGCCGCTCCCGCAAACCGCCCATAACAGTGCTGCCTCTGTGTCTCCAGGAATCGTCGCGCAAAAACCTGCTGTCCCTGTCGCGCCAGCACTGCCACCCCAACCCGTGCCTGCCAAGCCTGCAATTACACCTCTTCCCGCAAAACCCGCCGCAGCGCCTCTCCCGGCTCCGGCGGTTGTCTTACCGCCCCCAACCCTCGAGAAACCCGCTCCTGGCAAACCGGCTGGCGCCCACTCTCTGCGTTTCGAGCCGGCCCAGGATGCCTGGATCCAGGTGGTGGACGGCAAGGGCAACCGGTTTTCCAAGCTGGTCCGTGCCGGCAGCGCCGAGTCCTTTTCCGGCGAGCCGCCTTTTCGACTGGTGGTGGGCGAAGCCGCCCGCGTGCGCATGAGCTATGACGGCCACGTCATCGACCTGACCCCGTTCATCGGCCAGAAAGTGGCCCGACTGACGTTGGAATGACCCTCTTATGACTGTCACCAGCCCCATCGTCCGCCGCCCGACCCGCAAGGTCCTGGTTGGCCACGTGCCCGTCGGTGGCGGCGCGCCGGTGGTGGTGCAGTCCATGACCAACACGGATACCGCCGACATCGCCGGCAGCGTGGCCCAGATCCACGACCTCTGGCAGGCCGGTTCCGAACTGGTGCGGCTGACCGTCAATACCGAGGAAGCCGCGCGCGCCGTGCCGCTGATCCGGGAAAAACTGGATGCCCTGGGCTGCAATGTCCCCTTGATCGGCGACTTCCATTTCAACGGCCATCGCCTCATCAAGGCCGTGCCGGAATGCGCCCAGGCCCTGGCCAAGCTACGCATCAACCCGGGCAACGTGGGACGAGGCGCCAAGAAGGACGAGCAGTTCGCCACCTTGATCGAGGTCGCCGCGAGATACGGAAAAGCGGTGCGTATTGGTGTGAATTGGGGCAGCCTGGACCAGGAACTGCTGGCGCGCATGATGGACGAGAACGCCAAGCGGCCCGTGCCTCATGAGCCCGAGGAGGTGATGCGCAATGCCCTCATCACCTCCGCCCTGGATTCCGCGAAACGAGCCGAAGAACTGGGCCTGCCCGGCGACAGGATCATCCTGTCCTGCAAGCTGTCCGGTGTGCAGGATCTGGTCAAGGTCTACCGGGATCTTGCCGCGCGCAGCGATTACGCCCTGCATTTGGGCCTGACCGAGGCCGGCATGGGCAGCAAGGGCATCGTCGCCTCCACGGCGGCCCTGGCCATCCTGCTTCAGGAAGGCATCGGCGACACCATCCGTGTATCCCTTACGCCCGCGCCCGGCGAATCGCGCACCACGGAAGTCCAGGTGGCCCAGGAAATCCTGCAAACCCTGGGCATCCGCTCCTTCACCCCCCTGGTCACCGCCTGCCCCGGCTGCGGCCGCACCACCAGCACCGTGTTCCAGGAACTTGCCCAGAGCATCCAGAACTGGCTGCGCACCCAGATGCCCATCTGGCGCGGCCAATACCCCGGCGTGGAAACCATGAACGTGGCCGTCATGGGCTGCGTGGTGAATGGCCCGGGCGAGAGCAAGCACGCAAACGTGGGCATCAGCCTGCCCGGCACCAACGAAACCCCGGTGGCCCCGGTCTATGTGGATGGCGAAAAGACCGTCACCCTCAAGGGCGATCGCATCGCCGAGGACTTCCAGGCCATCGTCGAGGACTACGTCCAGCGTAACTACGGGAAGGAAGCTTCCTGATGCGGTGCGGCTGGTTGTTGGGGAAACGGGAAACGGGAAACGGGAAACGCGAATACCGCGCCTCCGTTCGCCTTTCCACGTTTCCCTTTTCCCTTTTCCCCTTTCCCGTCTTTCAGCAATGAGTACCGCCCTCCGCGCCGTGCGCGGCATGAACGACCTGCTACCGGCCGATGCGCCGCTGTGGACCCATTTCGAACAGATCGTCCGGGACTGGCTGAAAAGTTACGGCTACCGGGAGATGCGCACGCCCATCCTGGAGCAGACCGGCCTGTTCAAGCGCGCCATCGGCGAGGTGACCGACATCGTTGAGAAGGAGATGTACACCTTCGTCGACGAGCTCAACGGCGAGTCCCTCACCCTGCGCCCGGAAGGCACCGCCTCCTGCGTCCGCGCCGCCATCGAGCACGGTATCCTGTTCGACGGCGGCAAACGGCTCTGGTACGCCGGCCCCATGTTCCGCCACGAGCGTCCCCAGAAGGGCCGCTACCGCCAGTTCCACCAGGTCGGCATCGAGGCCCTGGGCTACGCCGGCCCGGACCTGGACATCGAACACCTGCTCATGACCGCCCGGTTGTGGAAGCTGCTGGGCATGGCCGAGCACATCCGCCTGGAGATCAACACCCTGGGTGGCACCGAATCCCGCGCCAGCCACCGGCAAAAGCTCATCGCCTATTTCGAGTCCCACCTGGACCAACTGGACGAGGACGCCAAGCGCCGCCTCCACAGCAACCCGCTGCGCATCCTGGACACCAAGAACCCGCTCATGCAGCCCCTGGTGGAAGCAGCGCCCAAGCTCATGGACGAGCTGGACGAAGCGGCCCTGGCCCATTTCGCGGCGGTTAAGCGGGGTCTGGACGACGCCGGAATTCCCTACACGGTCAATTCCCGTCTGGTACGCGGCCTGGATTACTACAACCTCACCGTGTTCGAATGGGTCACCGACAAGTTGGGC
>CAZEOR010000061.1:0-10933 GCA_964513695.1 uncultured Thiobacillus sp. | reverse complement strand
TACAACGACATCCTTACCCTGCTGATGGAAGAAGGCTTGAAGTGACAGGTCGATGGGCCGGCAGTCGGATGCGTTGCTTTTTCCCCCTTTCGAAAAGGGGGGCAGGGGGGATTTGAACCCGGCCTCCACAATGATGCGGCTTCCTTTCTCCTCGACGCGGCGAAATCCCCCCCCGCCCCCCTTTGGTAAAGGGGGGCGTTGGTTGGCGGGCATGCTTGCCGTGTTGTCGCTTGGCCTGGCCCTGCTGGCCCCCGCCGCCACCGCTCTCGCCGCCACCCCCGTCGCCCTGACGCCGCCCCTGGGCCTGCCGCCGGTGCCGGTGCCCGCCGCGAACCCGCTTACCAAGGAAAAGATCGACCTGGGCCGGCGCCTGTTCTTGGATCGGCGCCTGTCCCACAACAACACCATGTCCTGCGCCATGTGCCACGTGCCGGAACAGGGCTTCACCTCTTATGAGCTGGGCGCCGCCGTCGGCATGGAAGGCCGCAGCCTGCGCCGCAACTCCCCCGCCGTGTACAACGTGGCCTACCAGAAGAGCCTGTTCCACGAAGGCCGCGAACTTCACCTGGAAGACCAGGTCTGGGGCCCGTTGCTGACCAAGGTGGAGATGGACATGCCCTCCATCGGCTACGTGGTGGAGAAGGTGCGCCAACTGCCCGAGTACAAGGGCCAGTTCGAAGCCGCCTTCGGCGGGCCGGTGACGGCGGAACGCATCGGCCAGGCCCTGGCCAGCTACGAGCGCACTCTGCTGTCGGCCAATTCCCGTTTCGACCGCTGGTACTACGGCGGCGACAAGACCGCCCTCAACGCCCAGGAGCAGCGCGGCTTCGGCGTGTTCATGGGCAAGGGCCGCTGTTCGACCTGCCACCTGGTGGGGGAGAAATCCGCCCTGTTCACCGACCACAAGTTCCACAACACCGGCCTGGGCTGGGAACGCACCATGTTCCCGGAGCGGAGCAGCTACAAGGTCCAGCTTGCCCCCGGCATCTTCGTCCAGGTCATGGGCACCCTGCTGAAATCCTTCGAGCCGCCCCAGCCCGACGTGGGCCGCTACGAGGTCACCATCGATCCCAAGGACCGCTGGGCCTACAAGACCCCCATGCTGCGCAACGTGGCCGTCACCAAGCCTTACATGCACGACGGCTCCCTGGCCACCCTGGAGGACGTGGTGGAGTTCTATGACAAGGGCGGCATCAACAACGAGATCAAATCGCCCCTGCTGGTGCCCCTCGATCTCGACGCCCTGGAGAAAGCCGCCCTGGTGGCTTTCCTGAAGACCCTCACCGGCGACAACATCGAAGCCCTGGCCCGGGACGCGCGTCTGGCGCCCGTCACCCTTCCAGTGCCGATCCAGGATCCCGCGGATGCCTATATGGAAGCGCAGCTGGGCAAGTAAGGGGTTTTCGCGCGCCGGATCTCGCGATCCAGCCCACGTTTCACGGTAATCGCACACATCTCCACTACCATCCGATTTTCCGTATCCGGCTACCCACCATGCACAAGATCGTCATCGTCGGCGGCGGCGCCGGCGGCCTGGAACTCGCCACCCGCCTGGGCGACACCCTGGGCGAGAAGGGACAGGCCCACGTCACCCTCATCGACGCCGCCCGCACCCACATCTGGAAACCCCTGCTCTACGAAGTCGCCGCCGGCACCCTGGATTCCTACGCCGACCAGTTGGAGTACCTGGCCCAGGCCCGCTGGCACCATTTCAAATTCCGCGTCGGCCGCATGTACGGCCTGGACCGGACCAACAAGGAAGTGCTGGTGGCCGCCACCGTGGACGCCAACGGTGAGGAGATCACGCCCCAGCGCCGCATCCCCTACGACACCCTGGTGGTGGCCGTGGGCAGCCTGGCCCACGACTTCGGCATCCCCGGCGTCAAGGAACACTGCGTCATGCTGGACACGCCGGAGGAATCCCGCGCCTTCCACGACAAGCTGATCAACGCCTGCCTGCGCGCCAACACCCAGCCCGGCCCCATCCGCCCCGGCCAGCTCACCGTGGCCATCGTCGGCGGTGGCGCCACCGGCGTGGAACTGGCCGCCGAACTGCACGGCACCACCCGGCAGCTCCCCGCCTACGGCCTGGACAAGATCGACCCGGAAAAGGACGTGCGCATCGTCATCATCGAAGCCGCCGACCGCCTGGTGCCCGGCCTGCCGCCGCGCCTGTCGAAAGCGGTGGAAGACCGACTGCGCGAACTGGGCGTGGAGGTGCACACCGGCGAACGGGTCACCGAGATCGACGCCAAGGGCCTGTGCACCGCCGCCGGCCTGTGCGTGCCGGCCAGCATGATGGTGTGGTCCGCCGGCATCAAGGCGCCCGACTTCCTGGCCGACATCGACGGCCTAGAGAGCAACCGCATCCACCAACTGGTGGTGCGCCCCAGCCTGCAAACCACCTGGGACGACAACATCTTCGCCTTCGGCGACTGCGCCGCCTGCCCCATGCCGGGAAGCGACCGCAACGTCCCGCCCCGCGCCCAGGCCGCCCACCAGCAGGCCAGCATGCTGGTCAAATCGATCAAGCGCCGCCTGAACGGCCAGCCCCTGCCCGAATACGTCTATCGCGACTACGGCTCCCTGGTCGCCCTGGGCCGCTACAGCACCGTGGGCAACCTCATGGGCACCTTGAGCGGCGGCAGCATCATGATCGAAGGCGCCGTCGCCCGGCTGGTCTACTGGTCACTGCACAAGATGCACCAGGTGGCCCTGAACGGGTACTACAAGACCGCGCTGGGGACGCTGGCGAACCTGATCAACGCGCCGAACAAGCCGAGGATCAAGTTGCATTGAGGACAAGGCCGTTTCTGAAAAAAGCCGGGGCTTGGCTGCCAGCGTTGTCATTGTCCATCAGCCCAACCGAGGCTCCGCCGAAGCGCCCCATGGTCTGCTGGCGAAACACCAATATCTGAGAAAACCGAATCCAGGGAATGTTCGGTGGGATGAGGCCACCGTATCCGTGCAGGTTGTCAATTCAATTGACAACCTGCACGTCTCGGGAAGCTTTTTTCGCGGTGCTGAATGGCAGGTGTTCGGCCTTAGCGGCCGTCCGCCTACACCTGATTGCAGCCGTTCACGACTGACCGCTTCGCCTACTCATCAAATGCGGGCTCCCGACCCTATGCCGCCATGCTTGCTGCTGGCTAAGCGCCAGGAAACTGCACATACCTGTCGCCTGAGGTGGTTGGTCGGTGCGCACGGCATCCCCTTCTTGTCAAACGGCGATGCCGATTTCCGCCGCCACCGGCGTATAAATGTCCACCAACTCCTCCGGAGTGCGGATGCTAACCACCAAGGCATAGCGCGCCTTGGAATGCCAACGATCCAGCGCCTTGCGGGTGCGCCACCAGCCGGTGACGGGGTAGACGGCGAGGTAGCCGCAATCAGCGAGATGCTCGGAGGTGCCTTGCCAGATGTCGGAATGCAACGAGCCAAGTTCGCGGGTGTCGGAACCGACCACCCAGAATTCGCTGTCGCTGACGCCAGTGCGTTCGTATTCCTCGTCGCGGGCGGCCTGGTTGATGCGCTGTTCGAAGGCTTCGGGGCTTTCCCCCGGCGCCTTGACCCGAAAGCGCAGGCCGTGGGAGGCGTAGCTGAATTTGCCGCGCCAGCCGCGTTGGCCGGGATTGGGCTGGATGAAATACGAAAGGGTGACGCGCATTTCCACCTGAGTGCCGAGCGGCAACGCCTTCAGCGCTTCCGCCGGCCAGGGCAGGGCGTGGTAGTGGATGTCACGGGCGCGGAGGGCGCCATCTTGTCCTTGGGTGAAAGGCTGCATTTCGTCCTGTATCACCAAAGTCAGGGCGTGTTTCGCACTCCACAGGGCATCGTTAAGTTGCGGCACGCCGAAGCCGCAGGTGCGCAGTAACTGGCGGACGTTTCCCTTGATCTGAAGGTTGCCTGCCGCTGCCCGCATTGCCGGCGTCCATTGCGCCGAATGCACCAGCAGGGCGCGCAGGGTTTCCGGCCAGAAGTCGGGGTAATAGCCTTGCAGGATAGCGGCCATGCGAGCGGCCAGTGCAGTGGCAGCGCTGGTCTCGCCGAAAGTGACGAGCGGTTTTGCGAGCGGTTCGTGGCCGGTGCTCAAGAGTTGCAGGCTATCGAGGTCTTCCGGGAAATTAAAGGCGGTATCGCGCGCCCAGTTGCCGCCCTCAAGGATGATGTCTGGTTTGTTCGGCCATTTCTGCCGGCCGCTGGGGGGCCAACCGACCGCTGTGCAAGTGGTGGGGGCGGGGCCGCCCGGCGGGGCGATCAATTCACGGCCGGGATAGATCTGTGCGTCGATCCGCCATTTCTCCGTATACGCACCGACGGTGAGGACATTCCAGGCTTGAGCAGGGTCGTGGATCCCGTCGAGTGCGTTGCTGGTAGGGTAGTCAGCGATGCGGGCGTGTTCCACATTGCCGGCGGCCTGGAAGATCAGTCGGGCCTGACCGTCTTCCATGCCGCTGGCCAGTTTGTCCAACTGCGCCGACCAGGAGGAAGGCCGACCCCGGTCGCGGGAGTCGGTGCTGGTGACGGCGGAACAAAAGGTGCGGCGACGGTGGGGTGCGGTAATGGTCACGCGGTCCAGTGCTTGGCTATACCGATATCCGTAGAGGTGAGGCGGGTTGTCACCGGTAGGCGGCAAGACCTTGACCGATTCCAGGCGGTGGCTCGGTGAAGGAAAGGGTTGCTGGGCCAAGGTTTCGCTCAGGTCACCATGCAAGGCGAGGCCAGCCATGGCGGTGCCGTGGCCGTGGTGGTCGTAGGCGCCCCAATCCGGGTGGCAGGCGTGTTTATCCTGTTCGTCGAGGAAGGGCGCGAGTAACGGATGGCCTTCGTTGACGCCGGTGTCCAACAGGCAGACGGCCGGGGCCTCCGGTCCCGGTGGTTGTAGATGATGGGCGGCTGCATCAACGGCGGCTTGTTGCTGCACCTCATTCATAGCCGTGTAGAAGCTCGCGTTTTCCTTGGCCTTACGTACTTCGGCTATGCCGCCCAACAATTGCAGAGAACGGGCGAGTTGATCGCGGCTGCCGCGCACCAGGACAACGCAGCGCTCGAGAAAACGCACTTCTTCGTCTTCAGCAACTTCCAAATTCAGTTGCACGGCGTGGGTGCGGAAGAAGCCGAGTTCATCGAAACCTTCCCCGATGCGCAGCCAGACTTCCCACCAGATCGGCGCGTCATCGCGCGGGAACAGATCGAGGTCGTCGGTCCAAAGGGCTTCCAGGGCGGCCAGGCGGATGGAGGCGATGCTTTCAACCAGTTTCTTGTTTTGGGGACGGATTTCGCCTTTCTTGTTGCGTTTGTCCTTGTCCTCATTGAGATAAGCCTCCACCCGACGGATGAAGTACCCGACCTTGCCTTCCGGAACGAAAACGGTGGCCAGCATTCGTTCGCCTTCCTGCTTGACCACCAGGAGTTCGATTCTGCTCGGGGCGAAGCCCAGGCTTTCGAAAGCCAGTTCAAAACCCGGGTCGCTTTCGAAAGTGAGGTAGATGCCGGCTCCGGCATCGCGGCCCAATGCCCGCTGGCCGGTAATGATGTCGCGTTCCTGGCTTTGCGCCTGCCGCAGGGCCTCCAGTAATTGCGCACCATGCTGTTGGCGGTCGCGGCCATTGAGGCGGAATTCGGCGTCGATCTTGCGGCTTGGGGGCCGGTAGGCCTTGGTGATCGCGTTGTGGTTGAAGATCAGATGAGGCAGTTTTTCCGCCATGTTGTCCCCCCTTGGTTTGGTTTATCGATCGTGGATGGCCTTTCGTTCTTCCAGCGTGGCGCGGATGTCGGCCGTCTCCAAAACCGGGCGGTCATGCAGGATGGCGTGCTTGATGGCGTCTTCGCAGGCGCGGGTGAGGTCGCCGTGGCTCAAACCCATCGCGGCGGGAACGAGCGTCTTCCAGGCCAGCCGCCGGGTCTTGTAGCCGGCCAGTTTGGCCTTGAGGGTTTCGATGATGAGTTGATCATCCGGTACGGCGTAGCGAATGACGTCGTCGAAACGGCGGAACAGGGCGTGATCCAGCAAGTCTGGGTGGTTGGTGGCGGCGATGAGCAGGCTGTCGGAAACATCCTGCTCGATCAGTTGCAGAAAGCTGTTGAGCACCCGGCGGATTTCGCCGACGTCGTTACCCAGCCCACGCTGGCCGCCGATGGAGTCGAATTCGTCGAACAGGTAGACAGCGCGGGTGCGGCGGATGGCGTCGAAAATGAGGCGAAGCTTGGCGGCGGTCTCGCCCATGAACTTGGTCATCAGGCTATCCAGGCGTACCACGAACAGCGGCAGGCTGAGTTCACCGGCGAGAACGGAAGCGGTAAGCGTCTTGCCGGTGCCCGGCGGGCCGACCAGGAGGAGTTTCTTGCGCGGGGCGAGTCCATGAGCGCGCAGCTTATCGACTTGGCGTTGTTCCCGGATGAGACGTTCCAGGCGGGATTGGATGCTCTCATCCAGCACCATGTCGGCCAGGCGCACCTTCGGGTAACTCGCTTGCAGCAGGTCCGCCATCTCGCCGCGCGGCTGGACCAGGGGGATGGGTTGCCGAGACTGACGCGATTTTGCCTTGTCGATCAGGTCGCGCAGTTCCAGTGCCAGCTTGCCATGCCCAATGCGGGCTTCATGGGCAGCCAGTTGCATGGCCACCGTGCTGAACCGTTCCTCGTCGCCATCGATATGGGCGCGCAACAGGGCTTTGAGTTGGTCGGAACTGGGCATGGTGTCCAATATCGCGGTATGCGCGGTAGATGAAGTACCGGAGCAATTTTCCCCTGTCTTGGCGAACATGCCCAGCCCTGCCGAGAATAACGCCGCAATCACAACGGTACGAGCGCGCGCTGCCTCAGGCAAGTTTCAGATTGAGGCGGACGTTCAAACAGCTGTAACGGGGTGAGGACGAGGGGCTGCTCCTGCCGATAGCGGTTATTGGGATGGATATCCGAAAAGCCGACATTGGAGAAAACTCCGAGTACGTCCATCGAGATCGGCAAAGGCCGAAGAGCCGCCAATCACTTACTGCCGTAGGTTCCCCGTTCCTCGCCCGGCCAATTAGTACTTTCCCGCATCGCCCCACCTCGTAGCGGCCAGCATAATCCCCGTAGCCAGCCGCCACCCGGCGTGAGCATGAGTTCCCATTCCCAAGATTCACCTGTTGGCCCTGAACGGCGGCCGCGGGACCAGTCCGGTTAACACGCCAACAACCTCGCCCTTCAACCCCATCGAAAGGAATCCCCTTGAGCAAAATCATCTTCAAATCCGGCGAAGCCACCGTCCTCGCGAGGGAAGGCCAGTTCACCGACGCCATGCCGGAAATCCTGGTGGGCAGCGTGGACGGCCCCGTGGGCCACGCCTTCGCCACCATGATGGGCCAGAGCGCCGGCCACACCCGCATGTTCGCCATCCGCGCCTGCAACCAGCAGGTGCGCCCGGCCACGCTGATGGTGCCCAAGGTCACCATGAAGTCCATGGCCTATGTGGATCTGTTCGGCGGCACGGTGCAGTCCGCCACCGCCGACGCGGTGCTGGATTGCGTCATCGAGGGCGTCCTGCCCCGGGACCAGGTCAACGAGCTGTGCATCGTCAGTCTGGTGTGGATCGATCCCCGTTGCGCCACCGATCCCAACCTGGACCACAAGGATCTCTACCGCACCAACTACGAGGCCACCAAGCTGGCCATCCGCCGCGCCCTCAACGACGAGCCCTCCATCGACGAGTTGATCGCCAACCGCCACGCCATCAAGCACGACATGTACGACCCGGATGCCTGAACCGCTCCGCCGCCCGCGACCCCGTAGAACTCCGGGTATGCGGGCGGATTTCCCCCAATAGGCCGGGTGCGCGCCCCGCCCGACAATGCCTTCCAGGTTCCCGCGCCGCGCGGAACCATCCCTCAGCCGAGGTCAGCCAAGGAAGGAAGCCCTATGAAAGTCGCATGGAATGACCAAGCCTGTTGCCACAGCGGCAACTGCGTGAAGACCCTGCCCCAGGTGTTCAAGGTGGAAAACGGCCAGTTCCTGATCCAGCCGGAAAACGCCACGGCGGAGCAGGTGCGGCAAGTGGTCGATGCCTGCCCGGGCAAGGCCTTGCGGGTCGAATAACACCGCGCCTATCGCTCTCCCTTTGGGCGGACTGTTGCTTCCAGTCCGCCCTTTTTTCGTCCCGGCCGCGTCCGCGGCCAGTCAGCGGTCACTCTCCCGCGCTAAAGTCGGCACCCATTCTCTCCTGCGCGAATGACACGCCGATGCACGACAGAACCGCTCCCGAAAGCCTGGACCCGGAAGATTGGGACAGCCTGCGCGACCTTGCCCACCGCATGGTGGACGACGCCTTCGCCTACCTGGCTGAGGTGCGCGAACGCCCGGTCTGGCAAGCCATGCCGGAACAGGTGGAGGCGAGTTTCCGCGCCCCTGTGCCGCGCGCGCCGGAAGGCGCGGAAGCGGTGTACCGGCAGTTCACGGAAACCGTGCTGCCCTACCCCATGGGCAACATCCATCCCCGTTTCTGGGCCTGGGTCATGGGTAACGGCGGCATGACCGGCGCCCTGGCGGAATTTCTGGCTGCGGTGATGAACAGCAACGCGGGGGGTGGCAACCACGCGGCGATCCGGGTGGAGCGCCAGGTCATCGACTGGATCAAGGCCATGCTGGGTTTTCCGGCCCAGGCTGGCGGCCTGCTCACCAGCGGCGCTTCCATGGCCAACCTGATCGGTCTGGCCGTCGCGCGCCACGCCATGGCCGGCTTCGATGTGCGCGCCGAAGGCATGGCGGCGGCGCCGCAACCCCTGGTGATCTACGCCTCCAGCGAGGCCCACAGCAGCAACGTGCGCGCCCTGGAACTGCTGGGCCTGGGCCGCGCCGGCCTGCGCCGCATCCCGGCGCGGCCGGACTTCACCCTGGATTTGGCCGCGCTGGATGCCGCCATCGCCGCCGACCGGGCGGCGGGCCGGCGGCCCGTCTGCGTCATCGGCAGCGCCGGCACCGTCAACACCGGCGCCATCGACGATCTGTCCGCCCTCGCCGACCTGAGCAAGCGCGAAGGCCTGTGGTTCCACGTGGACGGCGCCATCGGCGCGGTGGCGGTGCTGGCGGACAACGTGCGCGAACGCCTCGCCGGCATGGAGCGGGCCGACTCCCTGGCCCTGGACCTGCACAAGTGGATGCATATGCCCTTCGAGGCCGGCTGCGTGCTGGTGCGGGATGCCGCCGTCCACCGCGCCGCCTTCGCCATGGCCGCCGAATACCTGGAACCCTGCGAGCGGGGACTGGCCGGCAACCAGTCCGGCTTCCACGAATATGGCGTGCAGACCTCACGCGCCTTCCGCGCCCTCAAGGTGTGGATGACGCTCAAGGAACACGGCCTGGACCGCTTCGGCCGCCTCATCGCCCGCAACGTGGAGCAGGCCCGCGCCCTGGGCGGGCGGGTCCGGGCCGAGGTGGAACTGGAACTGCTCGGCCCGGTCAGCCTCAACATCGTCTGCTTTCGCTACAACCCGGGCGGCCTGGACGATGCCGCCCTGAACCGGCTCAACCGGGAAATAATGATCCGGCTCCAGGAAGCGGGCACCGCCGCACTATCCGACACCACCCTGGATGGGCGCCGCTGGCTGCGCGCGGCCATCGTCAACTACCGCAGCCGGGACGAGGATTTCGAGTTGCTGGTGGACGAGGTGCTGCGTCTGGGCCGTCTGCTGAAGGAGAGCGCATGTTCCTAGGCCATTTTGCCGTGGGCTTCGGCGCCAAGGCGGCGGCGCCCAAGGTGTCCCTGGGCAGTCTGTTTCTGGCAGCCCAGTTCATCGACCTGCTCTGGCCCAGCCTGTTGCTGCTGGGGCTGGAACAGGTGCGCATCGCGCCGGAACATCCGCCCGGCCCGCCCCTGGAATTCACCCATTACCCCTTCTCCCACAGCCTACTCGCGGTGCTGGGCTGGTCCGTGCTGATCGGCGGCGTCTATTACCTGCTGCGGCGCGAACGCCGGGGCGCTCTGGTCATGGGCCTGGCAGTGCTCAGCCACTGGCTGCTGGACCTGCTGGTGCACTACCCGGACCTGCCCCTATATCCGGGCGCGTCGCCCAGGCTGGGCCTGATGCTGTGGTCGCTGCCCGAGATCGAGATGATTTTCGAACTGGGCCTGTTCGTGCTGGGGATCGGCCTTTACCTGCGCGTCACCCGGCCCGTGGACCGCGCCGGGAAATGGACGCTGGCCGGGCTCGCCCTGTTCCTCATCGCCATCCAGGTTTCCAATTCCCTCGGCCCGCCGCCGCCCAGCGTGACCGCTCTGGCCTGGGTGGGACAGGCGCAATGGCTGCTGGTTGTCTGGGCCTACTGGGTGGACCGGCACCGGCGGCCGGTGACGAGTTTCCGTTAGTCGTCCGACTGAATCCGGACCCTGTCTCCCTTGGGAGGACGCTTTACGGCATTCTCGTCGGATCGATAGGGCGCCCATTGGCGCGCGACCACTAGGCGTGGATGACTAGGCGTAGACGTCGACAGCGGTCCCCAATGAGGCACTGGATGAGCGGCTTGCTTTCGTGTTCGAACTCGCGTTCGAGCTCGCGTTCGCCGAGCTGGAGCGTCCACCACGGCTTTCCTCCTGCGCCTGTTTGGCCTCCAGGGCGGCGACTCTTGCTTCCAGGTTGGCGATCAATGCTTCAAGGCGTTGCGCCTCCTGACTGTTCTCGTCGCTGGCGGCCTCTTCTTTCGCTTGCGCCAGTTGCCTCGTATAGGCGGCGATCTGACTCTCCAGCGCGGCGATCTGGGCGCTGTAGTTACTGCCGCTATTGGCGCCGCTGCTGATCGAGGTGGAACTCGTTGACGCTGTAGAAAAACCTCAAAAAAGCCGCGAATCCGGCTACGAGATGCCGGCATAATCCCGCGAACGGAATAGCGAACTGGGAGGACGCGAATGCCCCGCTTCAAACCGATCCACCGGGGCCTGAAGCTGCTGCCGGTGGACTTC
>CAZEOR010000060.1:8998-10962 GCA_964513695.1 uncultured Thiobacillus sp. | reverse complement strand
CCCCCTATGGCTTGGGCAAACCCCTCTGGCAACTCTATGGCCAGCCGAACCAAGCTGCCGATGACCAAGTCGGCCGGCGCCTGAACATTCCTTTCCTGAGCACGCGCAAGGATGGCGTCTTCGTCTACGTGATTCCCGCCGGGCGCTATGCCATGACCCATGTGGAACCGTTCTATTACCTGCCCCAGATCGACCCGGCGCTGGAAATGGACGTGAGCGAGCCTGGCCGGAGCTATTACCTGGGCGACCTGGAGATCGACATCGACACCACTTCCTGGTTGGGCGGGTTATGGGGCAACTACATCACCCATCTCAACCACCTGGAAGTCATGGATCGATTCGACGAATTCCGCGATCTGACCCCGTGGGCCACCGCCCCGGATCAGGTTCGTAAGGCGCTGATGACGCGCATGCGCGGTCGTATCCCGGAACTAAAATCGACGGCGGGCGGCATGCTGGTTTCCCCGGCGGGGGCTTTGAAGAGGTAGGCGAACATGACGGCAAAGGCATCGCGCGCCACGCCGGTCCTTTTCTGCATATTGGTGGCGCTGGCTAGTTGCACGATCGAGCCAAGAAAGCCGGTGATTCCCCCCGGCCCCCTGGCCGTGGTGGGTGCCCGCTACCCGCCCCGGGCCGATTTCAACGTCTACGCGCGAGGCAAGGGTGCCGCAGCGGGCGAACTGGGAACGCAAGGCGCGGCGGGTGGCGCGGCGGCGGGAGTCATCGCGCCTTTGGGCATGGGGCCGATCGGCGTCGCAGCATACCCGGTCATCGTTCCCTTCACTGTCCTCGCGGGGATCGTGATCGGCGGCACGGTGGGGGCAAGCTATGGTGCGATCCACGGCCTGCCGGCCGACCAGGCGGCAAAGGTGGAAATGCTGGCGAACCAGGCCGTCGCTCAGATCGGCATCCACGAACGGGTGGCTCGACGGGTGGTCGAACGTTCGCGATCAGGCGGAAAATCCACCGTTTTGCTGGAACAAACCGGGCCTGGCGACGCCGGTGCAACTCTGGACTATGCCGACCTGAAACACGCCTACCACGCCGTGTTGGAACTGACCGTGGACAAGGTCGGCATGGCGGCGCGCAAGGGCGATCCACCCCGCATCGCCCTGGAAATGAAGCTTCGCGCCAGGGTGGTGTGTCTAGGCGAGGATGGTGTCTCCGGGGAAAAGCGTCTGGAATGGGCAGGAAAACCACATGGACTGGAGGACTGGCAGGCAGGCGGCGCGGAACTGCTGGCCCGTGAATTCGAACAGGGCTACGAAAACCTGGCCCAATACGTCTGGGAAATCCTCGTGGCGCCGGCTATGCCCCCGCCGCCTCCGCGTTGAGCCGAATCAGAACAGCTTCCCCATCACATAGCCGATGACGATGCCGATGATCACCGCCACCGTCAGCCCCCGGTAGGTCAGCACGTCCTTCGAGTAGCCGCGCCTGATGGCGACCCAGGACACCAGGTAGCCCACGGCGTTGAGCAGCCAGATGAAGCCGATGGACAGCACCTTGACGATGATGGGGCCGATCAGCGGAACCACGGCGATGAGGCCCAGCAACCAGGCGAAGGCGTTGGACAGCAGTCCCACCACGAACACGCCGCCGGCGATGACACGGCCGTCCACGTGGTAGCGCAGTCCCAGCCAGACCAGCGCACCGATGACCAGCCAGAGGGGCACCATGACCTTCCAGTTGCGCCACCAGGGCAGCGTACCGGCGGAGTCTTCCGCACCGGAAAGCGGGCTGCCGGATTCTGATGGTTCATTCGCCGGCAAGATGGCTACCTGTCTCTGGACTTCCATTGCAGGGGGTTGATCGGCGGGACGGGCATGGAATCGGGTTTCCAGTTCAACTTGCAGTCGTGCTCACTGGCGGGTTCCGTGATGCCGTCGGCGCGCGGGTGCTGACGCACTTCGCAATCCAGGATCACCGGTAGCGGGCCGGGGCAGTCGCAGTGATAGCGGTCC
>CAZEOR010000060.1:5712-8988 GCA_964513695.1 uncultured Thiobacillus sp. | reverse complement strand
GGCGGCCATGTCCGGCACCGAGATGCCTTGCTCCCGCTCCAGCTTGAGCACGCGGTCCAGCAGACTGTCCTTGCGGGCTTCCAGGCCACCCTGGGCGGTACGCTGGAAGTAGAGGACGCGGGGCTCGTAGCCGTTACGGACCCGTACCGGGTTCTCATAGCGCTCCACCGTGCGGGCCTCGCCCAACAGGGTACCGGAGCTGGCCGGGTCGCCATAGCGGGTGTGGCCGAATTCGTGGGACAGCACCGCGTGGGGATCCACCAGTTCCCCACTGGATGGAAACTGGCAGCGCAGGCCGCCATCGCCCAGGCCGATGGCGCCCGCGTGGGCCATGGCACCAGGGCCGGAATATCCCGAAAACAGAAACACACGGGCGTCACCGGCGAACTGGGCGGCATCCGTGAGCCGCCCAGTGAGGAGCTTGGACAGGGAAGGCAGACGCCCCTTGTCGACTGATTTCTTCCACAGGACCTTGTCGTATTCCAGATAGCCCTTGTTGAACAAGCGCAAGGTGTCGTCGGCCACTTCGCGCAGCCAGACCGCGCCCGCATCGCTCATGGCGAAACGTTCCAACAAGGCAATCTGGGGCGCCGCCAGGGGCAGGCCGAGAGGATGGGCCTCAGACTTGCGGGCGAAGTTGACTCGTTTCGCCAGGGCGTAGTGCTCGGCCCGGCGTTGCTGCTCATCGGCAAGGTTGGCGGGCGGCGCCGGCAGACGCCCGGCACGGGGCGTGCCATCGGACGCGCAGAAGAAGACGATTTCCCCGCCCGCCTGCCAAGGCTGACCCAGTTCCCATTCCAGGTCGACCGGCAGTCGGGTTTCTAGCGGGAACACGACCCCCTGGGGTGGAGGCGGGCAAGCCGCGCAAACCGGATCGACCGCCCAAACCGGCGACAACACGAAGAGCAGAGCGGCAAATGTCAGGCCGAAGCGTTTTTCCATGGCCAATCAGTCCTGCCGGCAAGCGACCGGAATCGGGGAAGCGGAATCAACCCCTTATTCCGGATCGATCTCCACCCGACGATTAGGGGCCAGACAGTCGATGGTGGCCTTGGTTGCACCGCCCTTGCAGTGCTTCACGGGCTCGCTCTCGCCCTTGGCGACAACCTTGATGTCCTGGCCGGACACGCCTTTGCCCACCAGATATTTCTTTACGGTTTCAGCACGACGGCCCGACAGCTTCAGATTGTAGGAAGCCGGGCCAAGCCGGTCAGCATGGCCCGTGACGCGCAGGGTCTTACCCTTGGGAAGCGGCTGTTTCAACCAGGCATCCAGTTCGGTCCGGCTTGGCCCGGAAAGCTCGGCGCGGTTGAAGTCGAAGTGGGCCAGACCGTCCTGAAGGGTGATCGAGGGGGGCATCACGGGCGCCGGAGAGCCTACGGCGGCAGGAGTGGAGGCAACGGAGCCCGGCTGGGCCGAGGGGACTGCCGGTGCGGAGACGGGTACGGCGACCACTACCGGAGCGGGCGGGACAATGGCGGGGGCGACCGGCGCGGCAGGCGGCGCCGCGACGACAGCTGGAATCGACTCCAGCTTGGCCGCAGCCGGTTCGGCTGGCACCGGAACGGGCTTGGAAACAGGAGTGGCAGCGGATGCAGCCGCCTGTTCCTGCTTCGGCGCTGGCGTCGCTGCAACGACCGGCGTGGGAGCAGGTGTCGGCGGCACTACGGCCGCAGAGGCGGATGGCTGCGCCGCGACAGGCGCGGCGGCTGCGGGAAGCGGCGCGGCCGGCTTGGCTGGAGCGGCCGGGGCAGCCACGGTCGCGACGGGCGCAGCCGGAGGAGCCGGCACAGGAGCCGGGGCAGACTGAACTGCCGCCGCGGGTACCGCGCCACCAGGAGCCGGGAAGGGCGCCATGTAGCTGAACGGCGACGGCGCCTGCACCACCGGAGGCGCCAAAGGCATCGGCATGATCGGCGGCACGCCGGGCTTGGCGCAGTTTGGCGCGGGTCCCACCATCCCGACAGGCTGGCACTGGCTGAAGCCGTTGGAAAGCGTGCGGCAGAACTGGTTGACCGAATAGACGAACATCTGGGAGCAGTCGTCCGCGGCCCCGGCAATACCGGAAAACACGGCACCCGCGGCCATGAGCGCCAATACGAGAGCGCGTTGATGCATGGATATCCCCTGTTTGGATTGGAGCCTGATTCGCAGACCCTGAAGCGGCAATCGCACCGCCCGAGGTTTACTTTATGAACGTTCCGGGGGTTCCCGGTCAACCTTGACGCGCCCGGGCGGACATATGAAGCGAATGGGCATTTCCCGTCGCCCCGGCCAAAGCCGGCAAATCCCGCGTCGGGCGCAGGTCGGCGGACAAGCCGGGTTGTGGCGGGAAAACCACGCGAATATTCATCGGACTGGTTCTGAACTTCGTGCGGTTACGGGGCCGAATACGGACATTTTTACGTTGTCGATTTTTTGCGCCGGCGCCATCCTCACGCAGCAGGATGCGAGGCCATTGCCTTGCGTATCCACCCGGGGGCGTGAACACTCCACTCGTTCCGGTAATTTCATTCCCCAGGAGAAAACCATGCCGCACCCCATTCCCTATCTGCGAAACCTCTCGCGACAAACTGTCCGCGCCGCCCTGCTCGGCCTGATGGCGCTGTTCTGGCTGCTCCAGATCGCTCCGGCCGGGGCGGCCGAGGACAATACCTACGATCAGGATTCCATCATGAAAGAAGCCAAGGAATTCTTCGGCGAGGCCACCGAGGGCCTGGGCAAGGTGATCGAGAAGGCCTTCAAGGAACAGGGCCGCCCGGTCGGTTACATCAAGGGAGAGGAACTCTCCGCCGCCATCACCGTCGGCCTGAGCTACGGCAAGGGCGATCTCAAGCTCAAGAGCGGCGAAACCTCCAAGGTCTTCTGGCAAGGTCCGTCCTTGGGCTTCGACCTGGGCTTCAACGCCTCCAAGGTGTTCGTGCTGGTCTACAACCTCAAGGACAAGAACGACATCTACCAGCGCTTCCCCGGTGTGGACGGCAGCCTCTACTGGATCGCCGGCGTTGGCATGAACTACCAGCAACGCCAGAGCATCGTGCTCGCCCCCATCCGCCTGGGCGTCGGCTGGCGCGCCGGCGCCAGCGTGGGCTACATGCACTACACGCGGGAACGCACCTACAACCCGCTGTGAGTGCATACAAGGCGTACCGGTATTTGTCGTGCTCCGCGGCGCCTCCCTCCGCAACTGGGGAATCGTGGCCTTGACATCGTGGAGGGCCTTGCGGCGCGATGCAGAATCACAGGGCGGCATGCCCGGCAAATGCGGGGCCGGCG
>CAZEOR010000060.1:0-5702 GCA_964513695.1 uncultured Thiobacillus sp. | reverse complement strand
CAATGGCCTCCGTGACCCTTCAACGGTAAGCATGCCGCTTGCCAATACCGCCGCATTCCTGGCTTGCATGGAGTCAGTAGCCGCCGATATACGCATAGCCGTCGTTCTGTAGCTTGATCAGGCGGGTGTAGCCGTCGTGGACGATAGTCACGCCTGGGAGGACATCTTGAAACTTCCAGCCCTTGCTCTTCATCGCACTATGGCAAATCTCGACGCCTACACCCAGGTCGAGCAGATCCTGCACGATTTTGGCATTGGGGTTGATCGCGAAGGCGTCGTTGATGGCAACCTGGTAAGTTTCGTCTTTCAGCAGCATGACTGCCGCATCGCCGTGCAGCACCAGATGGGCGCTCACTCGTGAAGCCTCCACACCCTGTTTACGGAAGGCTTCGAACAGACCCCGCGCGTAGTAGAGCCCCTTGGAAATTCCTGCCGCCTGTTCATCGCTGTGGATGTCATAGACCACGCGATAGCGGGCATTTTTCTCCACCTGGAGCAATTGGCGCGTTTCCGGCAAGGTCGTCGCAGGTCCGGTATCGGCGCTGACTATTGCCGGGAGGCTTGCGGCGAATAGGGCAAGCAAAAGGGCTGACAGCTGGGTGCGGGTCGTCACGGGCATGGTAGGTCTCCTTGCAACAAACGAGTGGCCCGACCCGATTGGGTCGGAATGGGGCACGTATGGATGATCGATCCGACCGGCCACCGCTCCGATCGGTTCACTTCCAGACTTTTGCAAAAGAAAAGCCACTACCATCCTCCTCCCAACCTCCCCCGCGAAAAGGGAAGGTTGGGAGGGAAGATGATTGCTACCAAGATGCGCACATGACTTTCGAAAGAATCAGTAGCGATCCCTATTCCTGCGACATTTAGGTGCATGCCGCCCCACCACGTCGCCCTCCTGACAGAACCCTGAACGCCGTCGGCCGGCGGAATACGCTGTCGTTCTGGGACAGTGGGGTCGATCCGGCCGTTCTTGCGGGAAATCCCGGAATCGGCATCCTTCTTGCGATACCTCACCTTTCCAACCAGCCGATGCCCCCATGTCGGCTCCTCCCTCAGCGCAAAGGAAGGCTTCATGAGCACACTCCATTTCATCGGCGGCGAAAAAGGCGGTGTCGGTAAATCCCTGGTGGCCCGGCTGCTGGCCCAGTACCTGATCGATCGCAAACTGCCTTTCCTGGGTTTCGACACCGACAAATCCCACGGTGCCCTGCTCCGTTTCTACTCGGATTTCGCCTCTCCCATCGTCATCGACCGTTATGAAAGCCTGGACCGGATCGTGGAAGCAGCCATGGAGCAACCGGAGCGCCGCATCCTGGTGGATCTGGCCGCCCAGACTCATCGCTTCCTGAGCGACTGGATCGAGGATTCCGGCCTGCTGGAGCTGAACGACGAATTGGGAGTGTCCCTGACCTATTGGCACGTCATGGATACGGGTCGGGATTCAGTGGACCTGCTGGCACGCCTGCTGGACCAGTTCGGTGGGCGCATGAAGATCAATCTGATCCTCAACGAAGTTCGCGGCGAGCGTTTCGACATCCTGGATGCCTCGGGCCTGCGCGGTAGGGCTGCGCAACTGGGTAGCACGGAAATCGGCCTGCGCCGCTTGCAGGACACCACCATGCAAAAGATCGATGCCCGCAACACGAGCTTTTGGGCCGCCGTCAACGTCCCGGACAAAACCGCCACCAGCCTGGGGCTGCTGGAACGGCAGCGGGTGAAACTGTGGTTGGGCAAAGTCTACGCGGCCTTCGATAGCGCCACAGTCTGAACGCTCGCTCCGCCCAAGCACGGCCTCAGCCTGTCGATTCCCATGAACACCTGCGAGAATGACGATCTGCCAAGCCCCTGCCCCACTTCCGGGGCCAATATCCTGGAGCCCCCATGAACCGCATTCTTCTTGTCCTGCTGCTGGCCTTCGCCAGCCAAACGGCCAACGCATTCCCCACCTACCTGACCGGCGGCTTCCGCGGGTCGGAGTTGATGAGCTCCGGCGAGATCAAGGACCATGTCAGCCATCTCCTGTCCATGAAATCGTTTACCGAATGCGAGGCCTACATGGACGCCCACGAAGCCACCTTGCAGAAACGCGCCCAGGAAAAGCACATCTCCCTGCCCGAGAAGAGCGGCAACCCCTGCACGGTCATGCGCACACTCGGCCGCGTCCGCTGAAGTCGGCGATAGCCAGTTTCTGACAAGGGAAGGAAGCCTCGTTCCGATTCCCTCATTTTCGGAGAAACGGTTGCGGACACCTGGACATCTGAAATCCACCGGCTTTCCCGCTTCCGGCGCCGATCCAACAGGGCCTGCCCTTACTCCAGCATCAAGCGTTCTATGATCTCCACGATCTCGGGATCATCCCACTCCAGGGTGCCATTCAGGCTGTAACGGATGCGCCCCGCCTTATCCACCAGGTAACTGGTGGGATAGACGAAAGCCTTCCAGGCTCCTGCAAGCTTGCCGTCCGAATCCAGGGCGATGGGAAAACCCAGGGGCATGTCCTCCAGGAAACGCTCCACCAGATCCGCCTCCTCCTTCACATTGATGGCCAGGATGGTGAAGGGCCGCCCAGTCTCCATCTTGTCCAGACGGTCCATGGAAGGCATTTCCCGGCGGCAGGGCGGACACCAGGTCGCCCAGAAATTGACCAGCACCACCCGGCCATGCAAGGACTCCATGTCCAGAGTCTTGCCGCTGAGCTGGGTCAGGCGCAGGGATGGCGCCGTCCGGTCTGTCACGGCTTTCAGGCCCGCGCAAAGGGCCGGCAATGGAAACACCAGCAGGAGCAGGGCGAGCAGGCAGGCTTTCATGGCGTTGGTCTCCCACACAAAGATTCCATATCGCAGATCGGGCAACGGACGCCGATTCTGCCGGTCCGGCGCGCGCGCGCGAATGGTCCATTCGACTCAAAGCGACCCGCCCTGCATCTGTTCAGGATACTCGTCGAGGGAAGAGAAGCTTCCTTCATCTGCCCTTGGTGCTGGCCAGCGGGTTCCGGCCGAGGCGGGCTTGCTGGAAGATGGCCAATCTGCCTGACCGCCTGGCGGATGCTGGAACAGACTACGCGCTCAGCTTGACCGGATTACGTGCGCCTCCGCCGGCTCAACAGTTGAACGGCACCGGTCGCAGGGTGGGCTCCATGGGCCTGAGTTCCAGATCGGCGGGATGCCAGATGTCCACCCCGATCCGAATCACCGGCAACCCCAGCCTGATCGGGCCGCGCGGCAGATTCTCGATAGACATCTCGAAATCGTAAGTCTTTTGGGGCGCGCTCATGGTGGAGATGATGCGCACGTTGCGGGCCGGACCGCCTTCGACAGGAACGACGGCGACATTCTGGGATTCCATCAGGGCGGGACGGGGGCCCAGGGCGACAAGCGTCATGTGGAGGATCGCCAGCCGGCTGTCCGGGAAGTACTTCGGTGAAACCCGCAGGCGGACCGAATCCGGACCCTCGATGAACATGTACTCGTTGGTGAGCGCACAGTTCATGTTAACGCTGACGGCCTCGACGCCCAGATAACGGGGGCTCAGGCGTTCCGGCACGACCTGGGGAAGGGGCAGGCAGGCGCCAAGCGCGATGCTCATCACCAACATAACAACCAGGGAAATGAACCTCATGAATGCCTCTTCACTCGCTTCGCATGAGAATGACCGTTGAAAGCATACCGGGCATTCATGGCCACTCCCACAGAAACTGCCTTTGCGGCTGGCGGCCATCCGGCCTCTCCTTTCACGTTATAGTTTCAGTGACTCACTCACCGGCAGGCCGAGCCACGACATGATCAACGTCACCGCCCAGGAACTCGAGAGCATCCTGACCACAATCGACAAGGCCCTGGTCATGCACGACCAGTGGCGCGAGCAACTCCAGCGCGCGCTGATCTGCAAGTTGTCCCCCGACGAGGCCGATCTGGCCAAGGACGCCCACCAGCAATGCGCTTTCGGGCGCTGGTACTACAGCGCCGGCAACGCCCACCTGCGCCGGCTGGAAACCTTCCGGAAGGTCGAAGCGCTGCACGAAACCGTGCACACGCTGGGCCGGGACTTGTGCACCCACGCCAAGGCGCGCTGGCCCATCACCCTCAAGGAATACGATCCCTTCATCGCCCAGATTGCGACCTTCCGCGGTGAGTTGCTCAAACTGCGCCACAAGGTGGAAGAGACCCTGCATACCATCGACGCCTTGACCGGCGCCTATACCAGCGCGCAGCTTCTGCCCCATCTGCGGGATGAGCAGAAGGAACTGAAAACCCACGGGCGCCCTTACAGCCTGTTGCTGCTGCATTTCGACCTGGCCCAGGTCAACCGCGAACAAGGCCACGACAAGGGCGACGCCATCCTGCGCGGCTGCCTGTCCAGCATCCGCCAGGCCCTGGGCCCGGAGGACCGGGTCTACCGTTACACGGGCGCGGAATTCGTCATCTGCCTGCCCGGCAAGACCCCGGAGGCTGCCCAGGCCACCCGGGAAATACTGATGACCCGCATGAGTGAGGAACTGGTCAAGGATTTCGGTGAGGGCGCCTGGGCGCTGCCCTTGCGCTACGGCATCGTGGCGCTGGAACCGGACAGCTACATCGAGCATCTGATCAACCAGGCCGCCATGGCCGCCTACACCATCCAGCTCTAGGCACGGCCCGCGCCCCGCCCGCCGGTTCCGTGGGGTATCACTGCGGGCTATGTCCATGACGGGCTCGATCAGAGCGACTGATCATGCCTCATCAAGCACGAATCCCCGCGGGCAGGCATGGGGAACAAGGGATGGGACAGCAAGCCTTCAGCAGGGCTGGGCGCCCGGAGCGCCACAAGCCCCCGGTACCAGGGTCGTCGGCGTGATCTCCTCCAGGCGCTCGCCCAGGCGGACCGGCGACGTCCACCTGCCGGCCTCCAGCCGTTTGAACTGCCCGACACCGGCCAGGACATCACTGACGTCCCTGGCGCAGAACATCGGCATCGACCAGCCCGCGTTCTCGATGCGGGCGCGGATGATGTCGAACTCGGCCTGGGCCAGATGAAACCGGTAGATACGCACATCCGGGCCATCGCGCAGATGGTATTTCACATAATCGTCCAGGGAGGGATGGCGCCAGGCGCTGTCCTCGGAGCGAACCCCCGCATAGGTGCCGGAAGGATCGTAGAGCCGCGACCCGGCGAACATCCCGGCGTGAGAACCGGCAAAGCTGTTGGCGTTGATCACCACCACCACCTCCCGCGCCCCTGGTTCCGCGAGGTGTTCCAGGCGCGGGAGACCGGCGATCCGGGATGGCGCCGGGCTCTGGGCGCAGGCGCTCACCAGGGAGGTGAAGACCAAGAAATGAACAGCCCTGGCAAACCTTGCGGACAAGCACCCGGTGTTCGCGATGATGAATGTGTACACCCTGGCCAGGTTGCTCATGCCCGCCCCCTTGGAGACTCAGCGTACGAACATTATCTGCATAGGCGAGACGCGGTATTTAAGCCAGGAATGAAGCCAAACCGATTCGAACCCGGCCCCTCTGGCTTTCTCTGTTACGGCCGCGATTCAACGCGGCAGCACGTGGATGTAGCCGGTGGACAACTGGATTTCGCGCAGGAAGAACAGCAGCCCTACCACCAGGGAGACCATGGCCAGGATGAACAGCGAGGCGATGATCATCGACACTTCCAGACTGACCAGGGAACCGATGAACAGCGTGGCGATGACCATGCAGATCAGCAGCGCA